>DFYM01000005.1 GCA_002383355.1 Candidatus Immundihabitans aquiphilus
GAACGTTCCATCAATATGGCCCGTATCTTTAATGCTCGGGAAGGGTTCACTTCCCAGGATGACACTCTTCCGCAGGTCTTCTTCCACCCTTTTCCCGATGGTCCTTTAGCGGGGGAGCTGGCTATTAACCGAGAGGATTTTCAAAAGGCTATTAGACTACGCTACGAGCTGATGGGTTGGGACCCGGATACCGGCCTTCCTACCCCCGCCAAACTCATCGAGTTAGGACTTGATTGGCTGATAAAGGAAGAGGAGGAGTTAAGAGAAAAGAGCTGATAAAAACAGTAGAAGATAAGGTAAAGGGCTTTATCCTCCTCATATTTATCTTTATATAGTGGAAAAAAGGAAATAAAAAAGGTAAAATAAATATAAGCAAAACAAAATAGATAAATAAAATATGAAAAATGACTGGACAGGGATGATCCCCCTGTATCCCTGTTCGGGAATCCGAGAAAAAGGAAAAAGAGGAGGTAAAATTATGAAATTAGAAAGTCTTGACTTTGAAAACCAGGGATTTATTCCCAAAAAATTTACCTGTGATGGCGAGGATGTTAACCCGGGCTTAATTATTGAAGATCTACCGGAAGGCACCAAGAGATTAGCGTTAATTATGGAGGACCCTGATGCCCCAATGGGGACCTGGGTGCATTGGATAGTCTTTAATATCCCGGTTAACGATATTATTGAGGAGAATTCAGTTCCCGGCATCCAGGGTATTAATGATTTTAGAAAATTAGAGTATGGAGGACCTTGCCCTCCTTCCGGTACCCATCGTTATTTCTTTAGATTATATGCCCTGGATGAAAAATTATCTTTGAAAGAAGGCTGTACCAAGAAGGAATTAGAAGAAGCCATGGAGGGACATATCTTAGCTACTGCGGAATTGGTGGGGTTGTATGCCCGAGAAAAAAGCGTATAAAGATAAGTGGTTACTTTTATATATGCTAAAATAAAAACAGAGAACCGTCATTTGTTTTGTAATCTCAAAGATATTAATGCTTATTAAAAAGTAAGGAGGGAAGTAAATGAGTAATGAAATAGAAACATTAGAAGCACAAATGGGTAAATTAGGGAAAGAATTACCTTCCGTAATGAGTTCTTTTATGAAATTAGATCAAGAATGTGTTAAAGATGGGGTACTTAGCCATAAGACTAAAGAATTAATTGCTTTAGCTATTGGTATAACCTTGAGATGTAAACCTTGTATCCAATTTCACACTGCTGAAGCGATTAAGGCAGGCGCAAGTCGAGCAGAGATATTAGAGGCAGCCAGCGTTTCGATATTTATGGGTGGTGGGCCGGCAGTGGCTTATGCCGCTGCCGAATTATTACCGCTCCTTGATGATTTTAAAGTAAATAAAGAAGCGATTTAATAATTTAATAATGAAAACGGTGCTTCTTTAAATAAAAAGTGGATTAGAATTTTCTAATCCACTTTTTATGCGTTCGGTGTAGGCCATTTTAACTATTAATATATTGTTTGACTATTAGATTTTTTTATTACAGTTACCAAGGAGGCAATTAGAGGCCACAACTTTGGAGAGCCTTTGAATTTATTTTAATTAAATTTGCATATAGTTTACATTTATCTTATAATAAAAACAAGACTAATTAATACTCTATTAGTTTTTCACAAAATTTTTTCTGAAAGGAGGGATTAGTTATTTGATTTGATAAATTAGGCTTTTAGGTAATTTTTATAAAAATTAAGAGGAGGTTTATATACTATGAAAAAACATTTTTATCTTTTCATTGTGCTGGTAGGTTTAATATCTTTGCTGTTTATACCAGTGCATGCTGAACAGAAGAGTGTCACGGTAATGGGGGTATGGACCGGTGCGGAGGCCGATGCCTTTACCAAGATGGTGGCACCATTTGAAGAAGAAACCGGTATCAAAGTTGAATTTACCGGTACCCGTGATTTACCTGCTATCCTTACTACCAGGGTAGAAGCCGGAAACCCACCCGATATTTCGGTTATGCCTAACCCCGGTCAGATGATAGAATTTGCCAAAGACGGTAAACTGGTTCCTTTAGCTACTTTTATGGATAGAGAGAAATTACTTTCTGATTATTCCCAGGCGTGGCTGGATTTGGGCTCCTATGATGGAAAACTTTATTCGATATTTATTTCTGCTGACTTAAAGAGTATGGTCTGGTATAATCCTAAAGCGTTTGCAGCTGCCGGTTATGAAGTACCCATCACCTGGGATGAACTGATGGAATTGTCAGATAAAATGATAGCTGATGGAAATACCCCCTGGTGTATTGGTGTAGAATCAGGAGCAGCCAGTGGATGGCCAGGTACTGATTGGATCGAGGATATTTTATTACGAATCGCTCCTCCAGAAACCTATGATGCCTGGGTTAACCACGAAATTCCCTGGACCGATGAAAAAGTAGTGGAGGCTTTTGAAATTTTTGGACAGATTGTCCTGAATGAGGAATATGTTTATGGAGGTCCTAAGGCAGTTTTGACTATTAACTTTGCTGATTCACCGGATGCCTTATTTACTGATCCCCCTAATGCCTATCTGCATCGTCAAGCTACCTTTATCAAAAGCTTTATGCTGGAACATTTTCCAAATTTAGTTCCTGGTGAAGATTTTGACTTCTTCCCCTTCCCGCCCATTAAAGGGGAATATGGGACTCCAGCCTTAGGCGCAGCTGATATGCTGGCTATGTTTAATGATACGCCAGAAGCTCGAGCCTTTATGGAATATATTGCCTCGGCCCAGGCTCAGGAAATCTGGGTTGGTGAACTGGGTAAATTAGCTCCTAACCAAAAGGTTGATCCCATGGTTTATCCCGATGATATCACTCGTAAAGCAGCTAAATTTTTAGGCGAAGCTTCTGTTTTTCGTTTTGATGGTTCTGACCTTATGCCAGCTGCAGTAGGTTCTGGTGCTTTCTGGACTGGGATACTTGATTATATTAGTGGATATCCTTTACCAGAGGTATTAGCGCAGATTGAGGCAGCAGCGGTAGATGCTTATGGGAAATAGTAATTTATTTCGATTTAATGATGATAGGTAGTTAATTAAAGTAGTTAGCTGGTTTATTTGTTGCAAATAATCAGCTAACTACTATTTTTTTAATACCACTAATCATAAAGGAGATGGACTATTATGCGAACACGTTGGTTTACTCCTTGGTTATATGTCATCCCAGCTTTAGCTACTTTAGTATTTTTTCTGATTTATCCTTCTCTTCATACCCTGGTTATTTCCTTTTTTGGCCCCCAATCAGAAAAATTTGTGGGATTTGCTAATTACACCTATTGTTTTACCAATGAGGTAATGTTATCTGCCTTTCGCAATAATTTATTATGGGTAGCCCTTTTTGTGCCTCTTACGGTATTTTTGGGTTTGATTTTAGCAGTAATACTGGATAGGGTGCGTTATGAATCGTTGGTAAAATCTATAATATTTATGCCTATGGCTATTTCATTTGTGGGAGCCGGTGTTATCTGGAAATTTGTATACTCTTATCGACCAGCAGGAAGTGCCCAGATAGGTATTTTGAATGCCTTCTTAACCTTTTTGGGGAGACAACCAATTCCCTGGTTGATTGAACGACCCTGGATAAATAATATTTGTTTGATCATAGTGGGTATTTGGATCTGGACTGGTTTTTGTCTGGTGGTATTGTCAGCCAGTTATAAGGGGATTCCTCGAGAATTATTAGAGGCAGCCAGAGTAGATGGTGCCAATGAGTACCGGATTTTCTGGAAGATTACTCTACCTTTAATGAAACCAACCGTGGCAGTGGTAGCTACTACGATGTTTATTAATGTTTTGAAGGTATTTGATATAGTCTATGTTATGACTAATGGTGCATTTTCCACCGAGGTTATTGCCAACCGTATGTATAAAGAGATGTTTATTTTCCGAAACTATGGAAGAGCGAGTGCTATTGCCAGTTTATTACTTTTGTTTATTATACCTATGATAATTATTAATGTGCAACGCTTTAGAGAACAGGAGGCTTTTCGATGATAGCAAAGCAGAATCGGTTTTTATTAAGTCTTCCTCTGCATATCTTTATTATTTTGGTAGCACTGATTTGGATTTTACCCACTGCAGGATTATTGATTACCTCTTTTCGTCCGGCTTCCGAGGTAGCTTCCTCTGGCTGGTGGACGATTTTTGCTAATCCTTTTGACTTTACCCAATTTACCCTGAGCAATTATAAAGAGGTTATTACTAATATTGGTATAGGAAGGGCTTTTGTAAATACTCTAATTATCACTATACCCGCCTGTATTATACCCATTATTATTGCTTCTTTTGCTGCTTATGCCTTTGCCTGGATGGAATTTTGGGGGAGGCGTTTTTTCTTCATCCTTTTTGTAGGATTGTTGGTAGTTCCTTTACAGATGACTTTAATTCCTATCTTGAGGATATTTAATCAGCTTGGTTTATCTGGTTCTTTTTTGGGCATATGGCTGGCACACGCCGGCTATGGTCTACCTTTAGTTATCTATTTGATGTATAATTTTGTCTCTGGTCTACCCAGTGAAATATTTGAATCAGCTACCATTGATGGTGCTACTACCTTTCAGATCTTTAAAAGTATAGTTTTACCGTTATCGGTACCAGCCCTTGCTTCCATTACTATATTTCAATTTATCTGGGTATGGAATGATCTATTAGTAGCACTGGTCTATTTAGGAGGAACGCCAGATGTAGCTCCCTTAACCGTTAGAATCAGTGCCCTGGTCGGTTCCTATGGGCAGAATTGGGAATTATTAACTGCAGCAGCCTTTGTTTCCATGTTATTACCTTTGATAATTTTTTTAAGTCTACAACGTTATTTTGTAAGAGGAATTTTGGCTGGTTCCATCAAGGGTTAATTAAGTGATTCTCTAAGGAGAGACAACCCGTCCCTTGGGGATACGATACTATAAGGTCATAACCCAATAAAATCAAATAATCCCCATAATTTAGCTGACATAGCTAAAATGGTAATAATTAGGAAAATTCTAATCCATCTATCTCCCTTGCTAACTGCAAAAATAGTTCCTAAATAGGCCCCTAGGGCACTGCCAATAGCCAAGGTAAAACCTAACAAAAAATTAACTTTCCCATTTGCTATAAATACTACTAGGGAGGAAATAGTATAGATTAAAACAATGAATACTTTTAAACTATTTACCTTTACCAGAGACATGCCGGTGATTAAAGTAAGGGCTACTATAATAAAAAAGCCTACGCCGGCTTGAATAAATCCGCCATAAAAACCGATACCTAAAAAAGTAATAGCCGCCAGAGTGAGACGTAAAGTGCCGAGATTTTCCTGATCAATTTCTTTAATAAATCTCCTTTCCGGACGAGTTAGGATGATAATAAGGACCACAATCATTATTAGAGCTAAAATTTTTTCAAATAATTCCCCAGAAATGGTTATCGCTGTCCGTGCCCCCAGGATTGAACCTAAAAGCGCTGGTATTCCTAAAAAAAGACCGAGTTTAGGATAAAAAAATCCTTTTCGGCGAAAATTGGTCACTCCCACTATATTTTGAACAAAAATGGCAATGCGATTTGTCCCATTAGCCTCTACGGCTGGCAAACCTAAAAAAATTAGCACGGGCACGGTAAGTAGTGAACCACCACCCCCTAACGTATTAACAAATCCAGCCACCATACCAGTAATTAAAACAAGAACTATCTGCAATAAATTCATATTCATTCCCTTCTTCTAAAGTAAGAATATTTCAGTTATGGCATATACAAATGGTACCTAACTATTTTATTCTGCTTTCATTCGATCACTTTTCAGTTTATTGTAGGTAGAAACAATCAGCTCTAAAGCCAGATGAATTTTAGAATAAAGAGAAGGCCTAAAACATAAACTAAACTATGTACCTCTTTCCCCTTTCCGCTTAATAACTTAATTAAGGGGTAGATTATAAAGCCAAGAGCTATTCCGTTGGCAATGGAATAAGTCATAGGAATAGTAATTAAGCAGACAAAAGCCGGTAAGGCCTCTGAAAAGTCTTCCCATTTAATATGTAAAATATTTCGAATCATCATTGTACCTACTACAATCAAAGCAGGTGCCGTAGCCACTACCGGGACAATACTTACCAAAGGTTTGAAGAATAGAGATAATAAAAATAAAATTGCCACTACTATACCGGTAAGACCTGTCCTCCCTCCTTCGGAAACACCAGAAGCCGATTCAATATAAGTGGTAACTGTACTGGTGCCAAATATTGCTCCCCCTGTTGTTCCAATAGCATCGGCTAATAAAGCCTGGCTTGCCTTGGGTAAATTCCCATCTTTATCCAAATAACCGGCCTGGGCGCTAACGCCTACCAGCGTCCCCGCTGTATCAAATAGATCTACAAATAAGAAAGAAAAAATGACGGCTACTAAAGAAAGATTGAGTGCTCCACCTATATCCATTTTAAACAATACTTCACTCCAGTCGCTAAACTGAGGGAAGGCCACCAGGCCCTGGAAGGGAGGTGAAACCCTCAATCCAGGGAGATAACCAATAATGGTGGCACCAATAATTCCCCAAAGAATTGCTCCTTTGACTTTCAAAGTATGCAAAACTCCCATTAGTACTAAACCGGAGAGGGCAACCAAACCGTTACTGCTGAACACCTTGCCGATTGTCACCAATGTTGCCTCATTTTTGACTACCCAACCAGCATTCTGTAAACCGATAAAGGCAATAAATAGCCCGATACCGGCACTAATAGAAGACTTTAGTACCATAGGAATACCATTAATTAACATTTCTCTTATTGGGGTTATGCTAAGGATAATAAATAAAATACCTTCTAAAAAAACAATGCCCAGGGCAATCTGCCAGCTAACCCCCATCCCAATTACTACTGAATAAGCAAAAAAGGCGTTTAATCCCATCCCCGGCGCCAAAGCAAAGGGATAATTGGTTAACAAAGCCATACAAACCGTTCCCAGAATAGTACCCATTATGGTAGCAATGAATACACCATTCCAGGGCATGCCAGTATCACTTAAAATAGTAGGGTTAACAAAAATTATGTAAGCCATAGTCATAAAAGTAGTAAAGCCGGCTACGATTTCTGTTTTTACATCTGTTCCGTTCTTCGAAAGCTGAAACTTTTTCTCCAGAAAATTTTGCATTTCTTTTTACTCCTTTTTCTTATTTCTTATATTCTTGATTATTCTATTTCGCCTATAATTTATAGATTGTGTCTTATACTAATATTTTTTTGCTGATTAATCAATCCCTTTTAGTCAAAATATTTATGGTTAATTCCTACTGGTGCTCCGTTTTTTTTGTTTTTGCTCTCCACTACCGATACTTATACCTCCTAATTAAGGTAAGGGAAAAAGTATCGGCCAAAGAACTAAGCCAGACTACCTCATGGTAAATACCAATAAGGAGAGGAACCAAGAAGACTATACTAAAAGTCCGGAAATACCAGAAAGAGGGTTCTTTGGAAAGGTTAGATAAAATTGTCAGAAGATATGCTGATAAGGAGATGGACGGCATAAAGAGTGCGGCTGGAAAGAGATAAGTTATGGACTAAAATGCTGGCTGCCTGACTCTTCTCTTTAGGCTTATAGTTGGATTAGAAAAAAGTTAAACTATTTAGTGTTGTTAATGGTGAATATATGATATAATTTCGAAAACTTACTTAGATTTTTATTATTATATTATTCATAATCCTGATTTAGGTTTGGCTTAGACGATGAAAATTGTTGACCTGAGTCATTTAATATGTAATGATATGCCAGTATATTCAGAGAGCGAATCACCGGAATTACAGCCTATTTGCGCTCTGGGTGAAGATGGTTACCGAGAAACAAAAATTACTTTATATTCTCATACTGGTACCCATATCGATGCCCCTGGCCACATGCTAAACAAGGGTATTTATCTGGACCATATAGGAATTGAATATTTTATTGGTAGAGCCACTATTTTAGATTTTAGTAACGGCAAAAACTCATTAATTAATCCTAATGAGATTGTGCCGTATCAGGACAGGATAAGCAAGGTCGATTTTGTAATCATTAAAACCTTATGGAGTAAATACTGGGGGAAGAATAATTATTACCAAAATTATCCCTGCCTCAGTTTAGCATCTGTCCGACTTTTAGCAAATTATAAGCTAAAGGGAGTAGGTATTGATACTATTTCCCTTGATCCTCCTGATACAGTTCATTTTTATGCCCATAAAATCCTTTTATCTAATAATATCCTTATCATTGAAAATCTTACCAATTTGGAGCTTATCAAAAGTGATTTTTTTACCTTTTTTGCTTTACCATTAAAAATAAAAGACTCAGATGGTTCGCCAGTTAGAGCCATAGCTATCGAAAATTTATAAATTGTGGGAGGATATTTTGAATTTTTCCATTGGTCAGAAAATTACTGAAAATATTAAACGGGTAATGGTGGGTAAAGATAAAGCAATTGAGCTTATGCTGGCCACTCTTTTAGCCGAAGGACACCTTCTCTTGGAAGATGTACCGGGGGTAGGCAAAACCCTACTGGCTAAATCTCTGGCCAGAAGTATAGGTGGTACTTTTCACCGTATTCAATTTACCCCTGATTTGCTTCCTTCCGATATAACAGGGTTTAACATTTATAATCAGAAGGAGGGTAAATTTGTTTTTCAGCCTGGGCCAGTAATGTCTAATGTAGTTTTAGCTGATGAAATCAATAGAACCATTCCCAGAACACAGTCCAGTCTGCTGGAAAGCATGCAGGAAAGACAGGTAACAGTGGATGGGGTCACCATGGACCTACCCGCTCCTTTTTTGGTCATAGCCACTCAAAACCCGATTGAACTGGAAGGAACTTTCCCTCTCCCGGAAGCACAATTAGATAGATTCCTGATGCGGATTAACTTAGGTTACCCTTCCTTCGAAGAAGAAATATTAATCTTAGAACGATTTCAGCAAGAGGACCCTTTAGAAAAACTACCATCTGTTACTACCCCGGAAGAAATGCTGAACCTGCAAAAAGAAAGAGAAAAAATATATGTTTCCCAGGAAGTAAAACACTATATTGTAAAGCTGGCTAATGCTACCAGAAATTCTTCCAAAATTCGCTATGGGGCTAGTCCCAGAGCTTCCTTACACTTAATGCGAGCTGCCCAATCCTTAGCTGCCTTAAGGGGTAGAGATTTTGTACTACCAGATGATATAAAAGAACTTTTTACGCCGGTCCTGGCTCATCGCCTGGTGATAGATAGCAAAGAAAGATTGAAAGGAATTACTGCTCAAAAGATACTGCAAGAAATTTTAGCAGAAACAGAAGTACCCACTCTGGAATTAAAAAAATGAATTATAATTTAGATTATAGCCGTCCGCTATCATCAGTCTTCACTGATGGTCTTTTTCGATTTCTGGTCCTGCTATTATTATTCATCGCTCTACTTTTTGAACAAAAGAATCTCATCTTAATTTCTTTACTAATATTAACCATGTTTTATGGCTGCAAATTATGGTGCCGTTGGAGTGCTAAAAATATTCATTATTCTTTTGATGCAGAAAAGAAGAAGGGATTCCCGGGTGAAACTATCTCCTTACAGGCAAAGATTTTTAATAATAAATTATTGCCGGTGTGGATAAAATTACTGATACCAATGGACAGTAAGCTTATTGCCTCAGCAGGGAAAGAGAATTTTCTTGGTGAGGAATTCAGTCTACTCTGGTATGACCATTTTTTAGGGCAGTGGAAATTAACTGCTCAACAGAGAGGTTGTTTCCAAATTGGACCTCCTTTTTTAGAAACCGGGGATCTGCTGGGCTTTTTTCAGCAAAGGAAATATTTATCTCAAGCAGTAGAGGTAATTATCTATCCCAAACTTATCTCTTTAAATTTTCTTGCGGCACCAGTTAGAGAATTATTCGGTAAGCCTGGTATAGACAGTCCGGTTAAGGACCCCATTTATCCCATTGCCACTTGTGACTACCAATATGGGGAGCCAGCAAAGTTTATCCACTGGAAAGCTAGCGCCAGACATAATCGCCTGCAATCAAAAGTCTTCGATTCCTCTGCTCAACGAAAAACCTTATTGATTATTGATGTTGCTTCCTTTCCCAAAAAAGGACAGGAAGAACTGTTTGAGAAGACCCTGGAAGTAATAGCAGCAATAATAGTGGAGTTTGATAGGCAGGGTAGCCCTTATGGTATCCTTTCCAACGGAAAGTTAGTAGGAGATAATCCTGCCAGTCTTTCTCTAGGAAGTGGTCCTGAGCAGCTCTCTCAAGCAATGGAATTACTGGCCAGGCTTCAGCTTAAGGCCACATCTTCAGTGTCGCACATACTATCCCAAGAAGGAGCCATACCAGGGGGAACTGGCTGTATTTATTGTGCCTACCGTCTCCACAGAAAGATTATCCAGACGGCAGAATGGTTAAGAGAACGCCATCTACCGCTATATTTTATGATGGCTAAACCTTCCCGCCATATAACCTGTTCTCATCTACCTCTCTTTCTAGTGGATGAAATTCACGGCGGGGTTTGTGAAGCAAATTCTAATTTTAATGAAAATCATGCTTAAAAAGTTACTTAAACTTAAATTAGCTGGAGAATTTTGTTAGGTAGGTAAGTATGAAGGGCAAGAAAACATTATTATATATCTCTACTGGCATGATGGAAGTGACCTGGCTCTATGCCTTAGCCTCTATCTTATTTCTAATACTGTATTATCCCCTCTTTCCTATTTGGGCAGCAATTTTGGCTTTTTTTGTTCCTGTCATTATTACCTCTGCTTTAAAAGGAAGAGGAAGAAGAATTATAGAACATGTTCTTCTGCATCTCCTTTTTTATCTTTCTATTCTCCTTTTTACTATTTATTTTTATGGAAACTGGCCGGAACCCTTTTGGAATTTTACCTGGCTGGAGATGATTTTAAACCAGCAGTATGGTGCGGTTAGTGGGTTTGCTTATCTTTTAGTCCTTATCTGGTTTTCTTTCCTCTGGATAAACGGATACAAATTGGCAAACCGCTCCTGTGATTATTTTATAGTTACTTCTCGCTTCGATCTGGGTATGGTAGCACTTATCCTTACCTTTATTATTCTGGGTAGTATCAATTTATCCTTCCCCCGAGCGGAGATTTTAATCATTTATTATTTTCTTTTCAGTATGTTGGCTATAGCCCTTGCCCAAAACTTAAGAAGTTCCCCCACAAAACATCCTTCTTCAATAAGTGAAACCGGCTTATTAATCCCTTTTATTCTAACAGTATTACTTATCGGGAGCTGGGTTTTCTTATTTTTCTTACCCCAGTTGACTTCTGCTGCCCAGACCGGCTATCAGATTCTTAAAATTGTATCAAGACCCATTGGAAATTTACTTCTGAAACTTCTTACTTTGCTTTTTGGATTCCACAAACCTGCTTTAGAGGTAGGTCCAACCTATTCTGGTGAAGCAGGCCTTCCTATGGCGGAGAATGTTGAACCATCCTGGTGGGCTAAATTAATGCAATGGCTAATTACCTGGGGAGGAATCATTTTTTTGATTCTATTTGCCCTGTTATTAATAGGATGGTTGGCCTGGTCACTCTGGAAGTGGTTTTCTACCAGAACTGAGCTGGATACCGAGAAAAAAGGGTTCTGGGAGGAATTATGGCTCTGGCTAAGATATATTTTTTCTGAAGGTAAACGATTGCTAACCAAATTTTTTAACCAGATGATAACTGCGAAAAGGAAACCGGAAAATATATCTCTACTATTTCAAAAACTTTGCCGATGGGGACAGTATAGCGGTATTCCCCGAAAAAAATCTAAAACACCAGCGGAGTATGGCAGACAGCTTGCCTTTTTCTTCCCGGATAACCAACAGGATATTCGACTGATTATTGATGGCTTTAACGAGGTAATATATGGAAAGAGAGACCTATCCAAAGAACAACTAGACCAAGTAAAAAAAGCCTGGAGGCGTATCTCCAGCCCTACCAAATGGTTCTTACGCCTCCAGGTAAAAATATTCCACTCCCGGAAACTCTCCTACTATCATGAGGCAATATCTTCCTCATCTTAATCATCAATAGGAATTAGAATTACTATCTCCAGCACAACGATAGCTATCACCAAAACTATTGATTTAGTCTAACTACTTGGTTACTTAACTTACCAATACCCTCTATCTCAACCTCAATAGTATCACCAGATTTTAAAAATACTGGTGGTTTACGGGCAAACCCAACTCCCTCTGGGGTACCCGTCATAATTACCGTGCCGGGATAAAGGGTAAAATTGTTGGAACAATAACTAACTAAGTCTCTGGTGCTAAAGATCATATCAGAGGTACTAGAATCCTGCATAACTTTACCATTCAGTCTGGATATGATCCTACAGTTATCGGGGTCAGGAAGTTCTGTTTCAATCCAGGGACCTAAGGGGCAGAAGGTGTCAAACGATTTACCCCTAGCCCATTGTTGATCTAAACGTTGTTGACAATCTCTCGCTGAGACATCATTACCACAGGTGTATCCCAGGATATACTTATCTACCTCATCTATTTTGATATTCTTGGCTTTTTTACCAATCACAATAACCAATTCAGCTTCATAATCAACTTCATTAGGAGCCATTTCTGGTAAAACAATATTATCCTCTGGACCAATGAGGCTGGAAGTTAACTTGATAAAAATAAGTGGTTTCTCAGGATAAGTCTGACCACTTTCATCGGCATGTTTTTTGTAATTTAAACCGATAGCAATAATATTAGGAGGAGCTACCGGGGCCAGTAATTTTACCTCTTCTCGCCTAATTTTTGGTGAACTTACTACAAATTTATCAAATATATCCCCTTCAAGGGGGTTAATTTCCCCTTCTTTCAGCACCCCATAGCATACTTTATTATTTTTTTGATACCTTACTACCCGCATAATAATATTACCTCTTTTTTCAATTTGTTTATGTTTATTAAATTAATATTGCTAGTCCTTAATGGCCAAAGCCATTACTAGGTTAGGTCTCTATCACTTTTTCAGAAGGCAAAAGATAAGTAAAAAATTATTAGTATTTTTCCTATCCAAGTATTCTCTTTATTAATTATTAATTTTACCATAATAATATTAAATTTGTTGAGTCAATCCCCATTTTTCTGTAAAATTAAATGGCCATCAATTCCTCCTGAGTCTTGACTCCTTCCTTCCTTTGTTTGTTTAATCTCCTTTAAAAGAGCATCATCTCTTTCCGGGTTTTTTATCTCCTTCTAAAATCTTCATCTACCTTCTACCGGTCTGCCATTTTCCCTCGATCTCCCTAAGCCGGAGAGAGACATAACGCAGGCAGGATTCCTGGTTCGGGGAAATACCTACTATAACCTTAGAACGCTGTTTTTAGGTCTTTGTTATTTACCTCTTAAATTAAATTGGTGGTTCTAATTTTACGGTCCAGTAAAACGGGGGAGGCTCAAAGATGATCGAGGGTATTCTCTCCCGGTTCTGTCTGCTTAGTCGCCAAGAGGATAGGCCCTGGGTGGAAGAATTATAAGAAAAAATACCCACCAGTTGTGGACACGAACGAGGCACAAGATAAATTTGACTGAGAATTTGAATTATAATAAAATAAAAACAAAAAAGTTTATTATTTTGTAGTGCGCCCGTGGCTCAATTGGATAAAGCAACTGACTACGGATCAGTAGATTGGGGGTTCAAGTCCCTCCGGGCGCACCAATATTTATGCCTCCTCGAAATCTCTCTTAAAGATATGCTTAGGATATGCCAGAAAATAACACCAATAAACAAAGATTTATGGACTTAATGCAGGAAGCCTTAATAGAGGCAAAAACTGCTTATTCTCGTGGAGAAGTACCGGTGGGGGCAGTGGTAGTATATCAAAATAAGATAATAGCTCGAACCTATAATCGGAAAGAAGAGTTACAAGATCCTACTGCCCACGCAGAAATATTGGCTCTTCAGCAAGCTTCTAAATATTTAGGTAGCTGGCATTTAGAGGAGGTAGACTTTTATGTTACTTTAGAACCTTGCCCGATGTGTGCTTATGCTCTACTTCAGGCTAGAGTCAAAAGATTGATATTTGGCGCTCCTGACCCTAAGGCGGGAGCTGCCGGTAGTGTTATAAATATCGTACAAGATAAAAGGTTTAATCATCAATTAGAAGTAACCAGTGGTATTTTAGAAAAAGAATGTCGTTTAATTTTGCAAAAATTTTTTCAGGGAAGACGCTAAACGCTGTACGTTCCACGCTATATTATATACTAACGACTATTCACTTACGACTAGTTAAAAAGGGAGAGGTGGCTGAGTCTGGTTGAAAGCGCTCGACTCGAAATCGAGTAGACAGGTAGCCCCTGCCTCGCGGGTTCGAATCCCGCCCTCTCCGCCACTTTTGAAAAATTATAAAACGGCATACTTTTTGAACAAAACTAAGCCTTTTTGACAAGGTTCTAGACATTATTTTTAATTATTGCCTAACATTTCTATCACTTCTGTTTATCCTTATGACGGGCAAAAACGGAAACGAGGGGGATATGCATCTCATCTATTCCGGAAATACTGTTCTAGATACTTTCATTTTCAGGTGGTGCTACTAAGTAGCTGGGGGTTTATCCCTATAGATTTATTCAAACGAAATGGAGTTGAGGTAAGTGGCAAGAAAGCAACCTGACTACCTGGCGACTGTACAAGATGAACCTGGCGATAAGAGGGATTGATAGCTCCCCAGTGCTATGGAACAGTAGAGAGGGTTCGTTCTTATCCTTCCTTGTGGAGAAAGGGATTGCTTCAAGAAATACTGCCAGTAAATATTTGAAGCAATTAGAAGAGATAGGTGTCTTAGAAGAGGAGAAGGTTAGAGGGTCCTTCTCCAACTATTTTGCTTGGTCTAAGGCGGCCCTTTTATTTCTTAGCTAAGTTAAAGACTTTTCTCAATTCCAAGAAACCTACAATGACTATCATAGCTAAAGCTATGGATATTAATTGAATAAAGTTAATTGCCACGAGGTTAAATTGCTCATTTAAAAGCGGAAGATAAATCCCCAGGATAAGAAAGGTTACGGCCGTAGCTGCCCATAAATTCATAACTTTATTAGTAAAGATACCCAAAGAAAAAGTTAGTTCTTTATCTGAGCGAGAAATAAAAGCGAGCACTATATGGCCAAAAATCCAAGCCGTAAAAGCAAAGGTTTGGGATTGGACAAGATTTAAATTTTGAGAGCGGGAATAAAGATAAACAGAAATTACCGCGACAAATAAGACCACTCCTTTGACTAAAATATCTTTAATTACCTGATTATTCATTATATTTTCTTTAGGATTGCGTGGTGCCCGAGAATAAATATTCTTTTCTCGGGGTTCAGCGACAAAACCGGCAGAAGCTGCCAAATCCATAAATAACTCCAAAAGAATTATCTGAATAGGGGCAAGAGGCATGGGAATACCTAAGAGGACGGGGAGAAGAAATATTAATATCAGGGCAACTTTGACTGAGAGATAATATTTAATCCCTTTTTGCAAATTATCAAAAAACTTTCTGCCCTCAAAAATACCCTGGGTAATAGTAATATAGTTATCATCTGCTAAAACGACATCGGCTGCCTCTTTAGCTACATCCGTACCGCGAATACCCATGGCTATACCTATATCCGCACCTTTCAGAGCCAAAGCATCATTGATGCCATCACCAGTTACAGCTACTACTTCTCCGTTTTTTTGAAGTGCCTGAACGATGCGGTATTTATGCTGAGGAGTAGTTCTAGCAAAGACCGAAACAGTCTTTACAGTGTTTTGCAATTCTTCATCTGAGAAACTATCTAAATCTTGGTCGGTTAATACTTGGTCATTTTCCTTTAGAATACCTACTTCTTGGGCAATAAAGTGGGCAGTTAAAGGGTGGTCGCCAGTGACCATTATGGTTCTAATACCAGCTTTGGCTGCTTTAGCTATCGTTTCTTTAACTCCTATTCTTGGCGGATCTTCAAAGCTGATTAATCCTACCAAATTTAGCTCTTTTTCCAGTTGGGTAAAGTCAAGATTTTCTTCCTTAGGACCTAATTTTTTATGGGCAACAGCAATAACTCTTCTGCCTTTGGCTGTTTCTTCAGCTAATTTATCCTTAACCTCATTATCTAAATTACGGCACCTAGTAAAAATTTCTTCTGGTGCTCCGCTGGTAAACAATTCGTATCCTCCTTCATTCCTACTCTTTCTTATAACCGATTTTGATTTCTGTCCGTTGCCGAAATTTCTTTGGCGAACTATTTCTGTTGGTTCGTTGGTTATTTTTCTTTCCTCCGCTTTATTTTTAATCTCCTGCTCCATAGGCGATAAGGAATAGGGAGAGATGCAACCCAGGGCTTTTTCCACAATTTCTTTCTGGTTATCGGGATAAAGTGAAACAATTTTCATTTGACTTTCTGTAATAGTCCCGGTTTTGTCTGTGACAATAACTGTTGCATTACCCAAGGTTTCAGCAGCCTTAATTTTTTTAACTAGAAAATTATTTTTAGAAAGCGTGTAAGCACCCAGACCTAAGACCATAGTGATGACGATGGGTAGCTCTTCGGGAATAGTGGCAAAAGAAAGGGAAAGACCGGTTAAAACCATAGTTTTAAAATCTTGACCTTGCCAAATTCCCAAAATAGGAATAAGCACAGAGAAAGATAGAGCAAGATAAACCAACTTTCCAGCGAGAGATTTCATCGCTAACTGTAGAGCAGTTTTTGGGGGCTTAACCCCCTTTAAAGTATGGGCAATTTTGCCCAGTTTTGTATTTTGACCGGTAGCAAAGACTATTCCTTCTCCTTCACCAGAAACCACAATTGTGCCAGCGTAAATTTCATCATTATCATTTTTATCCTGCGGGAAAGATTCTCCAGTCAACGAAGATTCATCAACCTGTAAGCCTATACTTTTTTCCACTTTTGCATCAGCGGCTATTTTGGTTCCCGAGGTTAAGTACAAAATATCGCCCGGCACAACATCTTCAGAATCAATTTCCGTGCTCTTGCCCTCTCTTAGTACTTTTGTTTTTGGGGCAGCAATTTTTTCCAAAGAGGCAATGGCTTTTTTTGCCCGGAACTCATTATAAACTTCGGCCAAAACCAACAAAAAAATTACTGCAAAAATAGTAATAGCATCTTCCATTTTCCCCCAAATGCTGTAGAAAAAACCGATAATCAATAAAAGAAGGATCATCGGCTCTGTTACTTCATGCTTGGCTATTCCCCAAAAACTGATTTTTGTCGGCTGAAAAATTTGGTTAGGGCCAAATTCGGACAGCCTTCTTTGGACTTCTTTCAGGGTAAGACCTCGATGGTCTTTCTGGGTCAGGTTACCGTGGTTATTCATTTTATCACCTCTTCGATTAATACTTTGATCTTTTCTTTTGCTTCAATAAGTGCTTTTTTGCCTTTGGGAGTTGTTTTGTAATATTTTCTTTTTTTCCCTTCAATAGTTTTTTGGTAACACTTAAGATATTTTTCTTTTTCCAAGGAATGTAGTATCGGGTAGAGTGTCCCGGGACTTAGCTTATATCCATGTCTGTTTAATTCGTCTATTAACCAGAGTCCATAAACGGGCTGTTCAGTAGCGTGATAAAGAATATATATTTTTATAAAACCAAGGAAAAATTCGCGTATCATATTATTCCTCAAGTTGTAACTATCAAATACCGTTATCGTTATGTGATATAATAATAGAAAAATAGAAAATGTCAATGAGATAATTATTGCGATTATGTAAAATTTTAGTATAGGTTTTAGAGAGAAAGACTTACTAAGAGGTAAATAAAAAGGTAAAATTTTTTTTAAAAAATCATAATAAAAAAATGTAACTGAAAATATTTTGACAGTAAAGTTAATTCGGTTTATTATTTAGGAGGTGTGGAGAGGTACCGAAGTGGTCATAACGGGATCGCCTGGAGAGCGATTGGGCAGCCACAAGCTGCCTCGCGGGTTCGAATCCCGCCCTCTCCGCCAGAATAAGGGCGTTTAAAGATTTTTCAATTCAAAGAGAAATCTTTCTTCACTTATCTTGTGTCTGATAATTTAAGACGGCGATCGTGCTAAATGGGGAGTTAGCGGTGCCCTGTAACCTGCAATCCGCTATAGCAGGGTTGAATTCCTACTCGAGGTTATACCTCTTTGAGGCTGGCTAAGATAAGTGGCGAAGAAGATCGGGCCCTGTGCGGCAAAGAACTGCAAACCCCGCCAGATCCGGAAGGAAGCAGCGGTAAGCAGAGCTCTTTGGGCGCCGCAGGTAAACCTGGTTGGAGCAAACTGTCTTAGTACCGCTTGGAGAGGTAAATCAGAAGTAGGTGCACGATCGCCAAAATTAACTAGTTAATCAGGAAGTTCGATACATTATGGAATACCAAACACTTTATCGCAAATGGAGACCTCAGGTTTTTGAGGACATTGTTGGACAGAGCCATATTACCCAAACTTTAATGAATGCCATTTCTTTAAATAGGATTTCTCATGCTTATGTTTTTTCTGGTCCCCGGGGAGTGGGCAAAACAACTACTGCCCGTATCTTAGCTAAAGCACTAAATTGTGCAAAAGGACCAACTGTTCACCCCTGTAACGAATGTACCAGTTGCCTTAGAATTACTGAAGGATATTCTATGGATGTGATAGAAATAGATGGTGCCTCTAATCGGGGGATTGATGATGTTAGGGAACTGAGAAGCAAGATTAAATTTGCTCCGGTAGAAGGGAGATACAAAGTATATATAATAGATGAAGTGCATATGTTGACCACTGAGGCCTTTAATGCTTTGTTAAAAACTTTAGAAGAACCACCTCCTCAGGTAATTTTTATCTTTGCTACTACCGCTCCTCATAAAATTCCTAATACTATTCTATCCAGATGTCAGTGGTTTAATTTTAGAAGGATGCTCCTACCAGATATTTTGAGCAAGTTAAAAACCATATCTAAGAGTGAAAATTTAAAGATAGATGAGGAATCTTTAAAGATTATTGCGCGATATTCGAGCGGTTCAATGCGAGATGCGGAAAGTACCTTAGACCAGGTGATTGCTTATTGTGGAGAAAAGATAGATGCTCGAGCGGTAAGAGAGGTATTAGGGGTAATAGAGGAGGAAATTTTTTATCAGTTAGTAGAGACAATAATTCAGCGAGAAGTAAGTAAGGGGATAGAAATAATTAACCAGATGGCCGATTCCGGCAAAGATCCCGCTCAATTTGTAGAAAATTTGATGGAATATCTCCATAATTTATCTCTGGCAAAATATTGTACCGCTGAAGTATTAAGCTTTAGAGGAATATTGGTCGAAGAGCAAGAACGTTGGTTAAGACAGGCAAGTTTAATCGAATTGGAAGAATTATTAGCGATGATAGACTATTTAGCAGAAACAGAAAGAAAGATGAGGTATACTCACCACCCCTGGATTTTATTAGAGATGTGGATAGCTAAATTCACTCTTGGAGAAGGGAAGGTTCATCTTTCGAGAGAAGAAGTAGACCAGAAACGAAAAAAAGGGGGAGAGATAATAATTAATTCCCCTTTAAATTTAGAGGGGGAAAAAGAAGTTAAACCTTTAAGCCAGAAAGTAGATAAAGGAGAAGGAGAAAGGGAAAAAGCAAATATTTTAGCGGAAGAAAAAGAAAAAAATGATCAGCAAAAGATGGAAGAAACAAAAAATCTTCTTTCTAAACAAAAAGAATCTACGGGCATAGATGATATAGAATTAGAAAAAGTATTAACTGCTGTTTTGGCTAAAATTAAGCAGACCAAGATATCTTTATATTCTTTTATTATGGCTAGTAATTCCCTTAAGATAGAGGGCAATAAATTAATTATTGGATTTAATAAGCAAAATATTTTTCACAAAGAGAGTTTAGAAAAGAGGAAGAACAAAGCTTTGTTAGAAGAATTAGTGAGCAAGGAGATAGGGAAGTCATTAATAGTAGAATGTGTGCTTAATGATGGGGAAGACCCCTCTTTAACTTTAGAAGAAAGAAAAAATAGAGAAACTACTCTTAAAGAGGGGAAAAAGGGAGTAGAAAGAGGGGAAGAAGGTAATGACCAGGAACTTTTTGCTGAGGATTTATTAATTAAGGAATCACTAAGATTGTTTGAAGGGGAAATAAGGGAAGAGTAATTAAAGAATAATTAATTGAATAATTAATTACCGATAAAAGAGAAGGGAGCGGATAAAAAATTGGACGTAAAAATTCTAATGAAACAAGCTCAAATGATGCAGAAAAAAATGGAAGAAGCCAAAGCAGAATTAGCCAAGAAGGAAATTAAAGTTTCCTCTGGGGGAGGAATGATCGAGGTAGTAATCAATGGCCAGCAGGAAATAAAAGAGATAAAAATAGAGCCAGAGGTAATAGAGGCAAAGGAAAAAGAGATGTTAGAAGACCTGATTTTAGCGGCAGTCAATGAAGCAATACGACAGTCTAAAGAGCTAGTTACGGAAGAAATGTCTAAATTAACTGGTGGTATCAGCGTGCCAGGGTTATTTTAATATTTTTTAAAGGAGAAAAATAAGAAAAGTTGTATTTTAGATACGCTAAACCTTTAGCCAAATTGATTGAGGAGTTCTCTAAAATGCCCGGTATCGGTCCTAAGACTGCTCAGCGGTTGGCTTTTTATATTTTGAAGAATCCCCCCGAAGAGGCGGCGAATTTGGCTAAAGTCATAATAGAGGCTAAGCAAAAAATTAAAGAATGTTCCATTTGTGGCAATATCACTGATCAGGAGATATGCGAAATATGTCAAAGCAGTAGTCGGGATAAAACGATTATCTGTGTGGTAGAAGGAGTAAAAGATTTAATTGCCATGGAAAGGACAGGGGAATACCAAGGGGTGTATCACGTATTAGGGGGGGCAATTTCTCCTCTGGATGGTATTGAGCCCGGAGATTTAAGAATAGAAAATCTAATAAGCCGTTTAAAAACCGGAGAGATTAAAGAGGTAATATTAGCTACTAATCCCAATATTGAGGGAGAAGTTACGGCCTCTTACCTTAATAAATTGATTCAGCCTTTAAAAATTAAAGTAACTCGCATTGCTTATGGTGTACCTATAGGAGGAAGTTTGGAGTTTGCTGATGAGGTGACCCTGACGCAGGCCTTAATGGGGAGGCAAGAAATCAAATAGATAAACGAAGAGCTATAATATTCTGAAGATAAACTATTTTTTCAAATTTTATTATTAATTAGTGCACCCTTTTTGCTTTAGCTTTCCGGTGGTAAATTTTTATCCGGGGAAAAAGAAAAAAAAGAAAAAAGAAGAATGGAAATTTACTTAATAATGTGATAATATGTTAAATGTATACTTTATACTTTATACTGCTATTTAGTGCCCGGTTAAATAAAATAGGNNTCCTACCTTAGTTAACGGAGCACTACATACCATAAAATTAAAGAGAAATAAGAAGCGAGAATAAGTTTAAGATAAAAAATTTGAACCAAAAATTAGGAGGTTAGAGATAATGTATAGAGAAAAAGTTACTATTGATGGGAATACGGCAACTACCCATACAATATACCAGTTAAGCGAGGTCATTAACATTTATCCCATCACTCCTTCTTCGCCCATGGGAGAGCTTGCAGACCTCTGGGCAGCAGAAGGGAAAACAAATATCTGGGGAACAGTTCCTCAAGTGACCGAGATGCAGAGTGAAGGAGGTGCCGCTGGAGCAGTACATGGTTCGTTACAGAGAGGTGCACTTACTACTACTTTTACTGCTTCACAGGGGCTTTTGCTGATGATTCCTAATATGTATAAGATCGCTGGGGAATTAACTTCTACTGTCTTTAATGTCGCTGCTCGGTCCTTAGCCTGTCATACTCTTTCTATATTTGGTGACCATAGTGATGTAATGGCGACTCGAGCTACCGGCCTTGCTTTGTTAGCTTCCAATTCAGTTCAGGAGACGATGGATTTTCCTCTGATTGCTCAAGCAGCAACTTTAGAATCACGAGTGCCCTTTCTGCATTTTTTTGACGGTTTTCGCACCTCACATGAGATTTCAAAAATTGAACCCTTAACACCGGAAGATATAAAATCTTTAATTGAGGATAATTTAGTCCATGCTCATCGCGAGAGAGCACTTTCTCCCGATCATCCTTTTATCAGGGGTACTGCCCAAAATCCTGATGTATTCTTTCAAGGTCGGGAGACAGTTAATCCCTATTATCTGGCCTGTCCCGATATAGTGCAAAAAGTTATGGATAAATTTGAGAAAATTACCGGGAGAAGATATGAGTTATTTCAATATTTTGGAGCTCCGGAAGCAGAAAGAATCATTATTTTGATGGGATCAGGTGCTGAAACAGTTCAGGAAACAGTAGAATATTTAACGAAAAAGGGAGAAAAGGTAGGATTAATTAAGGTTCGACTTTACCGGCCTTTTTCGGTTAAGCATTTTATGAAGGCTCTCCCGGCTACGGTGAAGTCTATAGCCGTGCTAGATCGGACTAAAGAGCCGGGGAGCATCGGAGAACCTTTGTATACTGATGTAGTGACTTCTATAGCGGAAGGAATTTCTACCGGGATAGCTCCCTTTGAAAATATTCCTAAAATAATTGGAGGTAGATATGGTCTTTCTTCCAAAGAATTTACCCCGGGCATGGTAGTAGGGGTATTTGAAGAGCTGAAAAGGGAGGAGCCTAAGAATCATTTTACCGTAGGGATAGATGATGATGTAACTCGTACCAGCATCTCCTATGATCGTCATTTTTCTATAGAACCGGCTGATAGAACGCGGGCAATTTTTTATGGTCTGGGTTCAGATGGGACCGTGGGAGCCAATAAAAATTCTATAAAGATAATCGGCGAAGAGACGGATAATTACGCCCAAGGTTATTTTGTTTATGACTCACGAAAGGCTGGCACCCTTACGGTCTCTCATCTCCGGTTTGGTCCCACTCCCATTCATTCCCCTTACTTAGTCCAGCAAGCGAATTTTGTGGCTTGTCATCAATTTTCTTTTTTAGAACGCTATGATGTGTTAGCAAATGCCCAACCGGGGGCTACCTTTCTCCTTAACAGTCCTTATTCTGCAGAGGAGGTATGGGATCATTTACCCTATCCCGTTCAACAGACTATTATCGAAAAGAAATTACGTTTTTGGGTAATTGACGCCTATAAAATTGCCAAAGAAGTGGGTTTAGGGGGGAGAATTAATACCATAATGCAGGTTTGCTTCTTCTCTTTAAGCAATATTCTTCCTCCCGAAGAGGCAATAAGGGCTATAAAAAAATCTATAGAAGATACTTATGGTAAGAGAGGAGAAAAGATAGTTAAGACTAATTTTGCGGCAGTAGACGAGACCCTTTCTAATCTTCAGGAAGTAAAAGTTCCGCTAGAGCCGACGAGCAAATTAGAAAGACGTCTTCCTGTCCCGCCAGAAGCGCCAGAGTTTGTACAAAAAGTAACTGCCAGGATAATTGCGGGGGAGGGAGATAATTTACCCGTCAGTGTCTTTCCTCCCGATGGGACTTTCCCTAGCGGCACTACTAAATGGGAAAAGAGAAACATTGCTCTGGAAATTCCTGCCTGGGATCCTGACACCTGTATCCAGTGTGGGAAATGTGTGCTGGTATGCCCCCACGCCACCATTAGAGCCAAGGTTTATGACAGCCAAGTGCTTTCTTCTGCGCCAGCTACCTTTAAATCTGCTGAAGCAAAAAATTCTAAATTTAAAGGGATGAAATATACCCTACAAGTTGCTCCGGAAGATTGCACCGGTTGCGCCCTTTGTGTAAGCAGTTGCCCGGCAAAAAGCAAAGCTAATCCTGAATTAAAAGCTATAAACATGGTGGAGCAGCTTCCTGTTAGAGAGCAGGAAGCTAAAAATTGGGAATTCTTCTTGAAAATTCCAGAAGTTGACCGCCGGGTATTAGATCTGAGCGCAGTAAGAGAAGTACAATTCTTACAGCCACTTTTTGAATTTTCTGGTGCTTGTGCAGGGTGTGGAGAAACTCCCTATCTAAAGCTCTTGAGCCAGTTATTCGGCGATCGGGCAATTATAGCTAATGCTACTGGTTGTTCTTCTATCTATGGAGGAAATTTACCCACTACCCCCTGGACCTTTAATCAGGAAGGAAGGGGCCCAGCTTGGTCAAATTCTCTCTTTGAGGATAATGCGGAATTTGGCTTTGGTATGAGATTAGCCTTGGATAAGCAAAAAGAATACGCTTTTGAATTGTTAGATAAACTTTCTTCTCAAATAGGTCCCGATTTGGTTAAGGAGATCAAAGAGGCTAATCAATCTACGGAAGCAGGATTACAAGAACAGAGAGATAGAATAAAAGTTTTAGCCCAAAAATTACAAAAAATAGATAGTGCAGAAGCAAAAAATCTCTTAAGCATAATTGATGTTCTGGTGGAGAAAAGTGTATGGATAATAGGAGGAGATGGATGGGCCTTTGATATCGGTTATGGAGGGTTAGACCATGTTATCGCTCAAAGAAGAAAGGTTAACCTTTTGGTATTAGATTCGGAAACCTATTCCAATACCGGTGGTCAGATGTCCAAGGCGACTCCACTAGGAGCGGTGGCTCAGTTTGCAGCTGCCGGTAAAAGAACTTTCCGAAAAGACCTGGCGATGATGGCTATTAGTTATGGAAATGTGTATGTAGCTCAAGTGGCTCTGGGAGCTAATGATGCCCATACTATTAAAGCCTTCCGAGAAGCTGAGGCCTTTGACGGACCTTCCTTAATTATAGCCTATTGCCATTGTATTAGCCATGGATATAATTTAATTTATGGTTTAGAACAACAGAAGTTAGCTGTTAAATCTGGTTATTGGCCCTTAATAAGATATAATCCCGCACTGGCTAAAGAAGGTAAAAATCCTTTTCAACTGGACTCTAAAGCGCCGAGTATTCCATTAGAAGACTACATTTATAATGAGAATAGATATAAAGTTCTTACCCGGACTATGCCAGAGGTGGCTAAACAATTGTTAAAAGAGGCACAAGAGGGAGTTTTAGAACGCTGGAGACTTTATGAATACTTAGCTGCTCAGAGTTATGAGAAAAAATAAAAAATGAATTTTCTAATCATAACCTTTTAACCAGAAACAATAAATTACCAAAAAATACTGCAAAGCTAAAAGTTTTGCAGTATTTTTTGGTTTACAAATTCTTTTTTTCTGCTGCTTAGAGCGGCCTGTGGCTCCATTAGTTTTAGATTATCATAAACACCAACCAGCTAACTGGGTAACTGGGTAACCTCTTTTATTAGAACAGAAAAATCTTTTCCTGTGTCGAATTTCCTGTTAGCTTTTGATGAGTTTTCCCCGAGTTTTTGGTGAGTTTTAAGGGGTTTTCTCCTGAGGAGCAGAAGAGGGTAGGCAAAAAAGAGGGAGAATGGAGAAAATTAGGACAGGGGGAATAAATTAGCTTGAAAATCATCAGGTGGTATGCTATAAATTATAAAAATACTCTTGGGTTATAAAAAAATATTTCCTCCTCCAGCGGGAGTGACGAAGCGGAGAAGTGGCAAAGGAGAGGAAGAAGGGAGAGGATTAATTATGAAAGAAGCCCCGAAAACAGAGATAGATCTTGCGGAGGCCAAGAAAATATTGGATGGAAATTTATCGGAATTGGACCGGGATAAGATGATTAGCCTCTTAGAAAATTTTACAGAGAAGGTGAAAGATTCCTGGCGAGTGGGTGAAGAATTTTTACTTACCCCTCAGTTCTCTGATTTCTTGTCTTTTTCCCCGGCAAGATGGAAAAATATTTTGGTGTTAGGGATGGGAGGATCGGCCATTGGTGGTGATTTGTTGTCTGGTTACTTAGCCGAGGAATTGCCTATCCCCCTAATGGTTATTTGCGGTTATAATTTACCCCGCTTTGGAGGTGAAGATTCCCTGGTCCTGGCAGTTAGTTACTCGGGGAATACCGAGGAGACTATTTCTGCTCTGCAAAAATCTTTGGAAGCTAAAGCAAAAGTTATAGCTTTGACTTCGGGCGGCAAAATGGCTGAACTTGCTACCGAGTACCATTTTCCCCTCCTTAAAGTACCCACCGGGATTCAACCCCGGGCTGCCCTCCCTTATCTCTTCTTTCCGCTGTTAAAAGTTTTAGAGAAGATAGGCCTGATCTCAAAAAGGGAAGAGGAGATTAGAGAGCTTCTAGATATTTTGCCGGTACTTTGCCGGGAATACGGGAGTGGGTCTCCTCTGGAGGATAATCTGGCTAAAAAGATAGCGGTGAGTTTGTATCAGTATTTGCCTTTAGTCTACGGTTCGGAGGGGTTACTGGAGGGGGTAGCAAAACGATGGAAGACCCAGATAAATGAGAATAGCAAATGGCCCTGCTTCTGGAATGTATTTTCTGAGTTAAATCATAATGAACTGGTAGGCTATGAACTGGAAAATAAAATAAACCGCCAGGTTAAAATTGTTTATTTGGAAGATGAGGAAGGCCCTTTACGGCTAAAACAAAGACAAGAAATTACTCAAAGGATTATCGGAGACAAAGTCTCCGAATTTATAACTTGCTCCACCCGAGGGAAAGGAAAATTAGCTCGCCTGTTTTCCCTGATTTATTTGGGGGACCTGGTAAGTTATTATCTGGCTCTAATGAATAGAGTTGACCCTTCGCCAGTAGTTAGTGTCGAGAAATTAAAGAGAGAATTAGCGCAATTAGGTTGAGGAAATATTTTTTCTCGGGTAAAAATGTTTCCTTATTATTACTTTTTTTATTTATTTTTACTTTAATTAGTTTGGTGCCCGGTTAAATAAAATAGGTTATATTTCTTGAGATTACTTCGGTCGCTTTCGCTCTCTCGCAATGACAAAGTAGAAACCCCACGGGCAAGCCCGTGGTATACTGCCCTCCAAGTTAATAAAAATGTCATGGCGAGCGCAAGCGAAGCAATCTCATAACTATCCTACCTTGGTTAACGGAGCACTAGTTAACGAAGAAAAAGAGAGGAGACTTTTCTTTGAAATATATAGGAGCAGGGCTTATTGCCTTTGTAGTTTCTTATATCTTAACTCCTTATATGGCCCAGGTAGGGAAAAAACAGAATATGGTGGATTTGCCGGATCATCGTAAAATCCATGAAAAAGCTATCCCTAATTTAGGGGGGATAGCGATTTTTTTTGGATTTTTACTGAGTCTGCTCTTTATAGTACCGATGGAAGGACCGATTAAAATTACTTTGGCTGCCGGAGTAATCATCTTACTTTTGGGGATAGTAGATGATATTGTCGACCTTTCTCCTCAACATAAATTCCTTATTCAAATGGGGCCGGCATTAATAGTAATTATCTTTAATAATGAAGGGATAATCAACTTTATAAATACCCCATTGAAAAGCTTTGGCTTATTAGGCTATCTGGTTTATCCGGTCTTAGTTTTATGGATAGTAGGGGTTACCAATTCGATAAATTTGATTGACGGCTTAGATGGTTTGGCGGGGGGAATTTCGGTAATCAGTTTAATAACTCTTTTTATTTTAGGGCTGAATACAGGCAGTCAAAATTTCGAAACTTTTAATCTCCTCTCTATCGCCTTAGCCAGCAGCATTTTAGCTTTTTTAAGATTTAATTTTTATCCGGCGAAAATTTTTTTAGGTGATTCTGGCAGTACCTTTGCTGGTTTTATGTTAGCTTCTCTGGGAGCTTTATGGGTCCTAAACAGCGAAAATGTATTTTTTGCTTTTATCCCCCCACTGGTTTTAGCTTTACCTATTCTGGATACTTTATTTGCTATTTTCCGGCGATATAGAAATCATCGGCCTATTTTTCAGGCAGATAAAGGACACCTGCACCATCGCCTTTTAAATCGAGGGATAGCTCATCAAAAGGTAGTTTTAATTCTCTGGGGAGTAAGCGCTCTGAGCAGCCTGCTGGCCCTTATTTTAGTTCTTTAGCTTCTTCAGCTAAAGACACAAAAGATATAAAAGACAAAAAGGTGGGGGTTTACTTTTTATCGGGAGGAGAAAGAGGAGAATAAGTATGGGGATAACGGTATTGGTTACCGGCGGAGCCGGATTTATTGGTTCTCACCTTGTAGATTTATTAATTGAGAATAATTTTAGAGTAGTGGTAGTTGATGACCTCTCTTCTGGTCGAGAAGAAAATGTAAATCGAGAAGCTCAATTTTATAAATTAAACATTACTGAGGAGAAAAAGCTAAGGGAAGTTTTTCAGCGAGAAAGACCGGATTACGTTAGTCATCAAGCCGCTCAAATAAGTGTAGCTTTTTCGGTAAGAGAACCGCTATTTGATGCCCGCACTAATATCTTGGGTTCTGTAAATTTATTACAGTGCAGTGTAGACTATCTAACCAGGGGAATAGTTTTTGCCTCCAGTGGAGGGACAGTTTACGGAGAACCGGAGCATCTACCCGTAAAAGAAAGTCATCCCCTTCAGCCTCTCTCCCCTTACGGAATTAGTAAAGTGGCGGTAGAACATTACCTTAATTTTTATCAGAACCACTACTCGCTTAATTATGTCTCTTTGCGCTATGGAAACGTCTACGGGCCTCGACAAGATCCTTATGGGGAAGCCGGGGTTATTGCTATCTTTATAGAAAAGATGTTAAGAGGGGAAGCTCCTACCATAAATGGCGATGGGGAATATATCCGGGACTATATCTATGTAAAAGATGTGGCTCAAGCTAATTTACTTGCCATTCAAAATATGTTAAAATTAACTAAACTTAAGCCTCAAACCGAAGGTGTCCGAGAAAGGAGAGCAGGAGAAGGGAGTAAGTTTGTAATAAATAACAGTTTTAATCTGGGGACGGGAAAAGGTACTTCGGTAAATGAGCTTTTTCACCTTTTGCAAGAAATTATAAAGTTTCCTTATCCGGTCCATTACGGACCTCCTCGAGAGGGAGATTTGAGAAAAAATATTCTAGATAACCGCTTAATTAAGGAGGGTTGGGGATGGCAGCCCGAAGTGGCTTTGTCTACCGGGTTAAAAGAGACGGTGGCCTGGTTTGCTAACAAAAAGGGACTAAATTTAAATTAAAATGATTTTATAGTAGCGGAATTTCCCTCACCCTCACCCTTACCCTCTCCCTTCGAAGGAAGGGGCGTAGGAGATGATTTTTATTTCGAGGGGTGAGAAGAAAAATTGAAAATAATAAAAGCACAGCATAGAAGGAGAGGGATGAACTTATGCCGGGAACTGAAGTTGAATATAAGATAATGGGTATTGTAGTAGCGAGTTTACTGATGGTCTTTTTGGGGAAAGCTGACCAAAAACAAAAACTTTCTCCGGGAAGTAGACTTCTCTTCCAAATTTTAATTTCTTTAATCGTCATAGGTTCGGGGATTAAAATAGAATTCTTAAGAGATCCCTTCTCCACTGATCAATATCTTTATCTTCAGTATTTAGCTATCCCCTTAACTATAATTTGGATAGTAAGTGTTACTAATTCGGTCGGTCAGTTAGAGGAGTTAGGGGAGATTACCCCTCATATCCTTTTCATTGCCTCTCTGACTTTTTTGTTGGTTTCACTTCTTCAGAGACAGGGATTAATCTTAGCCGAGGTTTTATCCTTGACTCTCGCTATTATGAGTCTTCTTTTTATTAAATACAGGCGCCAGGAAAAATTATCGGCCTACTATATGGTTTTTGGCTTTTTACTGGCTATTGTAGCTATTGTAGGTGTATCTAAGAGCACCGCTGCTTTAACCCTCTTTATACCTCTTTTGATCCTGGGAGTTCCCCTTATCGACTCTTCTTATGCTATTGTAGCTGGTTATGCCCGTAGTGACGCTTTAGCTTTAGACAATTCCCCTTGGTTTTCAGGTAGCAAATGGCGTCAAAAATTACAATCTTCTGGTTTTTCTTTTCGAGGAGCCAATTTAATCATTGTCTCTTCCTCTATTTATTTAAGTCTTTCTGCTTTAATTATTTCGGTGTATCAGAATATCTATCTTTTAGTCAGCTTATTAGCAGGAGGCCTTTTACTTTTTATGCTCATTAAAGAGCAAGTTCAATGCGGAGAAATTATTATTGAAGCGAACCCGGCTACGGAACGAATTAAACTTTTTCAAGTAGGTATTGACCGCCTAAATCAGCAAAAAGTTATAAGTAAAGTAGAAGAATTTATCTCTTCTAAAAGAAATCTTCCCCACCTGATAGTTACCCCCGATACTTTAGCTATCTTGCGGGCCAGAAAAGATTTAGAATATTACCAAATTTTAAAATCTGCAGATTTAGTTACCCCGGATGGGGCAGGTATTTTATGGGCTGCTTCTACTTTAAAGCAGCCTTTACTCGAACGAGTAACCGGTATTGATATGATCAATAAGCTATGTCAATTAGCGGTAGAGAAAGGGTATTCGTTATATTTATTAGGTTCTTATCCCGGGATAGCCGAAGAGGCAGCCCTAAATCTAAAAAAACGTTATCCCGACTTAAAGATTGTGGGGACTCATCAAGGGTATTTTAATTCGCCAGTCAAAAAAAATAAAGAAAACAAAGATAAGATTAGAGTAAATCAAGAAAAGAAGGAAGAAGAGGCAGAGGTAATCAGGGAGATTAACCAGCGGCAGCCCGATATCTTATTAGTAGGGATGGGAGTGCCCCGGCAAGAAAAATGGATAGTTAATAATCGGGAAAAGTTAAAGGTCTCAATCTGTATAGGGGTAGGTGGTAGTTTTGATGTCCTCTCCGGGAGGATACCCCGAGCCCCTTTATGGATGCAAAGACATGGGATGGAATGGATTTACCGGTCGATAAGACAACCTAAAAGAATTTTTCGAGTTTTACCCCTTTTTCACTTTATCTGGTTAGTAATGGTAGGAAAAATTATTCTGGCTTTGCGGAGTGATAATTAGGGAAAGAAGATATCGTATTAATAGTTCTAAGTTTTAAATTTTAATACAAAAAATAGGCGAGACCTTAATTTTTCAGGTTAGAATTGTTACTTCTAAATTTTTTCCGAGTAGCCCCCCCTTTTTAATTTTTACCACCGCTGGGCTTTTATTTAATTTTTTGGAGAGAATTAATGAAAATATACCTAAAAATTGCCCTGGTAGCTCTGGCTTTATTGCTCCAACTTACCCTGATTAATTTAATTTCCCTCCAGGGGTTAAAACCCGATTTAATATTATTGGTGGTAGTGGTATTTTCTTTAATGGGGGGAGCAGAAGAAGGATGTGTCTCGGGATTTGCCGCTGGCCTTTTGCAAGATATTTTTTCTTCCGGATTACTAGGAGTGAATGCCCTGGCTAAGACAGTTATCGGTTTTTCCTGTGGGATTTTAAGAAATAAAGTATTTCCCGAACATTTCTCCTCTTTTATTCCTCTAATAGCCTTTATCGCTTCATTAGGTCATAGTCTAATAATATTTTTTGTACTTCGCGCTTTTGGGGTAGAATATACTTTATCCTGGAGTTTAAAACAGATTATTCTCCCCGAGGCCTTATTTAACAGCCTGTTATCCCCTCTTGTTCTTCTTATCATAACTCGGGTCTTAAAATAAAGAAGCTATACTGCTATAATTAAACCAGATACTAGAAGCCAAAGGAATCTATAAACGGTCGAAAGCGAGATAAATTAGAAGGTAAATATAGAATATGAAAGAGTCTTCTACTGTCCCCGAAGAAGTAAAACAGAGAATAAATTGGTTATTAATATTTATTATAGTGAGTTTTTGCTTTTTAGCTATTAACCTGTGGTATCTCCAAGTTATTAAAGGGGAAGAATTTAAAGAAAGGGCAGTAAAGAATTGTATCCGTTCTTTGGTAGAGGAGGCCCCACGAGGACATATTTATGACCGCAAGGGGGAAGTTTTGGTAACCAATCGACCGGTAGTGGTGGTCTCTATTATTCCGGAGGAAGTAGAAAATTTAGAAGAATTAAGTAAGAGATTAGGGGGAATAATTGACCTCCCTGAGGAGGTAATCAGAGAAAAGGTAGAAAAACATTCCGCTGAGCCTTTTAAGCCGGTAGAGATTCTGGAGGATTGCCCCTTGGCTCTCACCATTGAGATTGAAGAGAGAAAAACCGAACTAAAAGGAGTAGTCTTGGAGGTTAAACCCCGAAGAAATTATCTTAATCAGGAATTAGCCGCCCATTCTTTAGGCTATGTAGGGGAAATAGATCAAGAGGAGCTACAAAAATTGGGCAACCCTCAACTGCAGGGAGGGGATATAGTGGGAAAAGCGGGGCTAGAAAAATATTATGATAGCTTCTTGAGAGGAAAAAAAGGACAGAAAGAAGTCGAGGTTGATGCCCTTGGCCGAGAAGTAGCTACTTTATTCTCCCAGAAACCGGTGGCCGGTAACGATTTACTTTTAACTATGGATAAAGATTTACAAACTTACGCCGAAAATTTACTGGAAGGCAAGAGGGGTTCCATCATTTTAAGCCACCCCTATAGTGGGGAAATATTGGTTTTAGCCAATAAGCCTTCCTTCGATCCTAATTGGTTTACGGAGGAAATTTCTTATGCTGATTGGGAAAAGATCTCTTTAGATCCAGATTACCCTTTAATTAATCGGGCCGTCCAGAGTATTTATTCTCCTGGTTCTACCTTTAAAATAGTTACTGCCCTTGCTGCCTTAGAGGAAGGGGTTACGGATAGTCAGAGAAAGATTTATTGCTCTGGTAATTTTAAGTTAGCCGATCAAGTCTTTACTTGCTGGAAAAGAGGGGGACACGGAAATTTGAATCTTATTGGGGCTCTGGCTCATTCTTGTAATGTCTATTTTTATACGCTGGGTAAAGAATTAGGGGTGCAGAAAATGGGTAGATATATGGATAAACTGGGATTGGGAGAGAAAGTGGGCATTGATTTACCGGCCGAGGCGACAGGGGTAATACCTTCTCCCGAATGGAAGCAGAGGGAATTTAAAGAGATATGGTTCCCTGGTGATGATGTAAATCTTTCCATCGGTCAGGGGTATTTACTATTAACCCCTTTACAGATGCATAGTATTATTTGTGCTGTGGCTACAGCGGGGGATATCTATAGGCCACATCTGGTAAAAGAAATAATTTCTCCCGAGGGCGAAGTGTTTGAAAAAACAGAACCAGAAATATCTAAAAAGGTGAATATCTCCGCCAATACTTTTCAGCTAATACAAAAAGGGTTACGAGCTACTATATTAGAGGGTACGGGTTGGCAGGCTAACACTAAGGAACTGTCTCTCGCTGGCAAGACTGGTACCGCTCAAAATCCTCAAGGTGAAAGCCATGCCTGGTTTGTGGGTTTTGCTCCTTTAGAAAAGCCGGAAGTGTGCATTACTGTTTTTGTAGAAAATGGAGGAGAAGGGGGTGAAGTAGCTGCTCCTCTTGCCCGGGAGATGTTAGAAAAATATTTTAATCTTCCAGAACCAGAATAGGGATGGAAAGGTAAAATTTAATGCCGGTTATGGTTACTAAATTTATTTGTCTCCGCAGGGGGAGAAGAACAGAAATTGAAAGAAAAACTAGGTAAATTGGTAGAAAATTTAGATTATACTTTACTTTCGGCTGTAGTAATTCTTTGTTTTTACGGCCTGCTGGTATTGTACAGTTCTACGCGCAGTGGTCTGGGTTCTATACCGGAAGACCCTTTTTTTTACGTTAAACGGCAATTTTTATGGATGGTAGTTGGATTTATAGGTTTAGCTATCTTAGTTTTTATAGACTATCATCATTTTGTTAAATATTCTTCTCTACTTTATTTTTTAACCGTTTTCTTGTTGATCATCGTAATGTTTTTCGGAAGGACCACTTATGGGGCGAGGCGATGGCTATCGCTGGGGCCCTTTGATTTTCAGCCTTCGGAGTTTGCTAAAGTAGCTCTGATCATCTTTTTGGCGGATTTTTTAGCTAAAAATAAATTAAAATTAGATAATTTTCTCTATTTTTTGTGGCCTTTTGCCTATACCGGGGTATTAATGTTCTTAGTCTTTATCCAGCCAGATTTAGGGACTTCTTTGGTATATTTAGCCATTCTTATCATCCTTTTATTTGTGGTGGGAGTTAAGCTAAAATATTTGGCCACGGTTTTTTTGATCGCTTTATCCTCCTTCCCTATTTTATGGTTTTTTTTGTTAAAAGAATATCAAAAGAGAAGGATAATTCTGTTTTTGAATCCCCAGCTGGATCCTTTAGGTGGTGGTTATAATATTATTCAATCGAAAATCGCTATTGGCTCGGGCGGTTTCCTGGGGAAAGGGCTTTTGGGTGGCTTACAAAGTCAATTAAAATTTTTGCCAGCCCAACATACTGATTTTATCTTTTCAGTAGTGGGAGAAGAACTAGGTTTCGTAGGGGCTATCCTGTTGTTAGGGCTTTACACCGTGGTATTGTGGAGGGGGATAAAAATTGCTTCAGAAGCCAGAGATTTGTTAGGGGCTTTATTGGCTACCGGGGCAGTATCCTTTCTCTTTTTTCATATAATGGTCAATATGGGTATGGCCATGGGGGTACTACCAGCTACGGGGTTACCCTTACCCTTTTTAAGTTATGGGGGGAGTTTTATGGTTTCTAATTTATTAGTCATCGGGATATTATTAAATGTGGAAGTGCACAAGATAAAATGGTAAGGCACGAGGGAGTGGTTGATTATCTTGAGGGGGGAATTATAGTTTTTAACTTTTATGGGTGGGTTTAGCCATTAAATTCAAGAGAGGTAGGGTGAAGTTATGAAATCAGAAAAAAAAGAAAAGATCTTTTTAACCCAGTCTTATTTTAAATATCCTTTACCCGTAGAGTTGGTGGAGGAATTATCTAAGGAACTACCGGCTATTAACCAGTATCCTTCCGGGGGAGAGTATACGGAACTCCGGAAAAATTTAGCGGTTTATGCCGGGGTAAAAAAGGAGAATGTCTTTCCCACCAATGGTTCTGATGAGGTGATTGAAATAGTTAGCCGGGCTTATCCCGGAGAGGCCTTAATCCCTATCCCTACTTTCTCTCAATACGAGGCTAGTGCCGATCGTTCTGGTTTGCCCAAAATTTTAGTTAATTGTTTAGTGCATAGAGAGTATAAGATAAATTATTCCGAGGAGCAATTGGAGAGGGCCTCTTTGGTCTGGTTATGTAATCCTAATAATCCCACCGGGACGAAAATTCCGCGAGAAAAGATTATCGATATCCTCCAGAGGGCCAAAGGGATGGTAGTAGTCGATGAGTGTAATTATGAGTATTTAGGGGAGACGGTGGTAGATTTAATAGATAAATACGCTAATTTAATTATTTCCCGAAGTTTTTCTAAAAATTTTGGCTTAGCTGGTTTGCGTCTCGGCTTTGCCCTTTCTCACCCCCAAAATATAGAGCAGTTAGCTAACTTTGGTCAATATTTCCGGGTAAATAGGATGGCCGAAAAGGCAGCAGAAAAAGTATTAAAGTATTTAGATTATTATCAAGGGATCTGGGGAAAAATAAAGAGAGTAAGGGATAAGCTTGTTCGGGAAATAAATAAGCTGGGATTTTATGCTTATGACTCGGAGGCCAATTTTGTTCTGGTAGAATTTAAGGATGAAGAGGAGGGTAAAGCAGTCTGGAAATATTTAAGAGAGAGAGATATTTATACTTTAGTAGGCGGAGAAAATGAATTCTCTGGTTTGGAAGATCGTTTTATCCGCTTTACTATCGGAGAAGATTGGGAAATGGATAGGGTTGTAAAAGTATTAACTGAATATCAATTCTACAAATAATTTAATAGATTGGTATTATAGTATAAAAAAAGAAGTAGGAGAACAGACGTCTCAACCGTCTATTACGTAGGGTAGGGGTTAGATTCATTGAATCCGTTAGATAAAATATAAAACAACTCGGGTCGGATAAATCCGACCCCTATAACAAATCGAAGCTCGTAATGACCAAGAAGAGATAAATTAATAATTGATAGTTTAAAGACTAAAAACTAAATACTAAACTAAGAAATAAATTAGTGCCGAAGGGG
>DFYM01000017.1:0-3765 GCA_002383355.1 Candidatus Immundihabitans aquiphilus
TCTCGGGGTAGTGAACAAGCAGGTAAAAGACCGGCTTTAATTATTCAAAATGATATTGGGAATGAAAAAGCTCCTACTACCATAGTAGCAGCCATATCTAGTTCGGTTAAATTATACCCTATGAATGTAAAGATTGAACCTGATGAAAGCGGCCTTAATGATATTTCCATTGTAAAAACCAGTCAGATACTGACTATTAGCAAAATCAGGCTAGAAAAGAAATTAGGGCAACTTGGCGAAGAAAAAATGGAGAAAGTAAATCAGGCCATTAAGCTTAGCCTGGGATTAGAGGATTAGATAATNNTCCCTTAACTTACCTTAAGAGAGATGAGGCAATTTGATTATTTGACCTCATAATTCTTTTACAGTATAATTTTCTTAAGTTCACATCCTGAACATTAACTGGCAGACCGGCCAACTAAAATTAATTCATCGGAGGTTAAATAAATGTCTATTTCACAAATGATAAGTTATAAAATTTTACTCAAGAAAGAACCAGAAGGCGGTTATACGGTAACTGTTCCTTCTCTCCCGGGGTGTGTTACCTATGGTGAATCAATAGAAAAAGCAACAGAAATGGCAAAGGAAGCTATAGAATTATACATAGAAAGTTTAAAAGCTCATCACGAAGAGATCCCCAATGATGAAGGTGTTTTAGAATGTACTCTAAGGGTGGGAATTAGTGCATAAACTACCATCTCTGACATCTAAAGAAGTTATAAAAATACTGGAAAGAAAAGGATTTGTATTGGATAGAAGCAAGGGAAGTCATCGAGTATATTATAATTCTGAAAACAAAAGAAGAGTTATTATCCCTTACCATAGGAAAGGTTTACCAAAAGGTACTTTAATGGAAATTTTAAAACAAGCAGGCATTAGCAAAGAAGAATTAAAATAAATATTATAATTAGTAATTTTAATTAATAAAAAGAAAACTAATTAACCGTGAACCGATAACTGAAAACTGAAAACAAGACGACCGAAAGAAAATATTTCTCTTTTGAATTTACCAAAAACCATAAACCAAAAACTGTCTTTTTATCTTGCATCTTTCTTTAATCCTGTATTTTTTATTAACTGTAAACTGAAAACTGGAAACTGTGAGGTTTTTCTCATGCAAAAAGACGAACTAAATACTCTATTAGAACTAAAACAAAATCCGTCTCTATCCCAACGTTCTTTAGCTCACCGTCTTGACATCTCCCTTAAAACTGCACTCTATTCTAACTGATGACCTATCCCCCTTCAAAAAGAAATTCCTGGGCTACCAAGTGTTAACTCTATCCGACTTTACTCAAAAAATTTCTCCCGAACTCGTAACTTGCATAAGGTAAGTAAATTGGCTGAATACTATTTTCTCCCCTTTGAAGGGGGAGGATTAAGGTGGGCGTGAGGTAGGGGTCAGGTTCATCTTCTGACCCGTATCATATGTAGGACAGGCGTCTCGCTTGTCATTCTATCCCTCTAAAGTATACGCAAATAAACTATCTACTTTTTCGATATGCATCTTTCCTGTGACGTACATATTAAATAGTAAGAATATTTTCATTAGTATCTACTTGATAAATTACTCTGTAATATCCAACTCTAATTCTATATAGTTTATTTGTACCTTGAAGTTTACGGTGCTGTACTGGAAAAGGATTTGTGATAAGAGATTCGATAGCTTTAATTATTCGAGAGATTTGTTGGTGGTCAATATTTAGTAAATCTTTCTCCGCTGATTTTTTCCATTGTATATTATAAGAGTCCATTTTTTCTTAATCTTTCTTTTAGTTTACCAAAAGTTATCGTTGGTTCATCTCGACGTTCAGCTACTATTGCAAGATCATGGACATCTTCTATAAGCTCTTCGTATTTTTTAATAGGAAGAATAGCGGCTGTCTTTTTACCTTTTTCATTTACAATATATTTTTCTTTAAATATTTGCATCTATTGCTCTCCTTTCTAAATCTATAAATATTCAATAAATATTAAATATTTTTCCTAGTATATTTTCTTTAAAATTATTATAGGTTATTTTATTGAAATTATCAATTTTTCTTTTTTTCTTGTTAGTTAAGTTTTAAAAGTGCACACTTTAAGTTTTAAAACTGCACTATATTGAGATCACTATTTTTCACTATTTGTGTTCCCAAAAATTGATCTTTATACCAGAATCTTACCTCAGATAAACCGGATTCTTTCTCTGGTATAATACGAAGTTGTATCCTTTCATGAATAGGTGCCTTAGGAACCCTAAATTCTAATTTATTGATGGATATCTTACGATAAGCATTAACCATCCTTTCTGCTCTCAGACAGAAGATATCTTTACTTGACAAAAAGGGTGGGGTAATACTAAAGGTTCGAAAAGAGGAACACCATAGTTACACAAAACTATTCTAAGGCCAGAATATGCTCCCAGCTGGTCTCTTTGGCTACTAAAATAGCATAGAGGATAAATCGGCTAAAATCATCCAGTGAGGTAATCAAGTACCACTTATCCGCTGTATAAGGTGAGAACTGGTGATGGGAGGAATCATGCTGAATAAGTTCACCTGGATAATTGGTCAGAACCTCCCTGTCATGAACTTTTCTCTTTGCTCTTGGGAAATAGCAATTATTACGCCTGGCATGCTCAATGATAGTGGGTAAGGATACCTTCTGGGCATAATCCTGTTCCAAGATGTCTTTGATATAGCTGTAATTGTAATGTTTTACTGGTGTATTCGGATTTTCGATTAATGATTTTTCCATTTGTAGTTCCCTCTTAATATTTTTTTCCAGGTCTTTAGAGATCTTCCTGGTTGGCTTATTACGGGAATAACAAATAGAGAATCCCTCAGGATCATTCTTGAATTCTTTGAGTAAGTGAAAGAATCTCCTTTTTTTAATTCCCAGGATTTCCTGCAGGTATTTTCTCTCTATCTTTTTGCTTACATAGTGCTTCAATAGATCTTTGACCTGGTCATTGTTAAATTTCTTGTGTATCTGAACCATAACCTAAAACCTCTCATCTTTTTAGTTTTAGATTATAGCTTCAGGTGTGCACTTTTAAAGTTTAAATCAGGTAAAAAAGTGTGCAGTTTTAATTTTTAATTCACATGGGGTGCCTATAGCCTTGACAATTCCTCTTTTGAGTAGTATTCTTACTCATGAAAGGAAAGAACTATGTTAGAATCTCTAATTACTTCTCAAACCAGAGTTAAGCTCCTGCTCAAGTTCTTTCTCAACCCGGAGAGTAAATCTTACCTGCGGGAGTTAGCTGAGGAGTTTGGGGAGTCTACTAACTCGGTTCGCTTAGAGCTCAATCGGCTTACCCAGGCTGGTCTTCTCACCTTGAAAGATGAGGGGAGAACTAAAGTATATCAGGCTAATCCTCATCACCCCCTTTTTTCGGAAATCCAGAGTATGGTGCGTAAATTCACCGGCATTGACCAACTCATCCCTCAGATTCTCGCTCAATTAGGTGAGATTCACTCTGCTTTTGTAACTGGTGACTATGCCCAGGGTATCGATTCTGGTATCATTGATCTCGTCATAGTAGGCAAAGTTGACGAGTTTTACTTAAAAAAGCTTATAGATAAAGCAGAAAACCTTATCCATCGCAAAATCCGTTTTCTGGTTTTAAGTGATGAGGAGTTAGAGAAGCTTAAAAGTACTCTGAAAATAGAGCAAGCCATCCCTTTGTGGGTAAATAAACATTTGATATAAAACCAGAAACTTTAAAGTCTATCTTAAGACAAGCCAAGATAAAGCTTGAGGATCTTGAAAATTATCTTT
>DFYM01000017.1:3818-4880 GCA_002383355.1 Candidatus Immundihabitans aquiphilus
AAGCAGTTGAGGCTTGCTTAAGTGTTGAGGTAGAAAAAATTAAAATTGATCCGTCTGATAAGATTCTGGATTTTGTAATATAAAAGCTGTTTTAAAATTAGCAGATATTAAGATAGAAGATTAAAACCTGGCTGAACTCCCTGAATTGCTAGGGGATATATAGGACCAGAAGTAGATGAGGTAGGGGTCGGATTTATTCGACCCGCATCTAACGAACAGAGAACCGACCCCTGTTCTTAAAAATGTCATTGCGAGCGCTAGCGAAGCAATCTCATAACTATCCTACTTTAGTTAAAGGAGTACTAGCTACTGACTATTAGCTATTGTAACTCTTAACTGTTTTAGAAATATATTATATTATCCTTGTAAAGAGGATAAAAAAGTTATAATATGGTTTTATAAAAAGGATAAAACTATCTGATTACTCCTTTTATCACTGTATCACTGTATGAATGGATATATTTAATAGTATCGGAATTTCAATAATTTCGATACTATTAAANNGTATTATTTCTTCAATAAGGAACAAAATATCTTGATTTTGATTTAGGGGATCTCAAGGGGAAGAATTCCCCTTGAATATCTTTAACTATGGTAAGTAAAGAGCTTTTAAAAGAAATCATTATATCAAATGAAGAATTTATTAGTCGGCAGGTAAAAAAAATTACAAAAAGAGAGGGAATTTCTTTTCCCGAAACACTAAATAAAGTAGTAATACTCTTTGGAGTAAGAAGAAGTGGTAAAACCTATATCTTATTTGATCTATTTAAGAAGTATAAAGACCAAGCATTATATATAGATTTTGAAGATGAAAGACTAAGCAATTTTGAACTAAAAGATTTTGAGGTATTAAAAGAAGTATTTCTGGAATTAAAACCCCATCTTATAGACAAAGAGCTTGTATTTCTTTTTGACGAAATTCAGAACATCGAAGGTTGGGAAAAATATTGCCGAAGAATTGTGGAACGGGCGAAGATAAAAGTATTTGTCACTGGTTCCTCTTCGAGAATAATGCCCATGGAAATCCACACATCTTTAAGAGGAAGGGCCTGGAGTATAGAA
>DFYM01000017.1:5003-5205 GCA_002383355.1 Candidatus Immundihabitans aquiphilus
GTAGAGAGATTTAATATAACCAATATCCATCTTTTAAAAGCCCTTATGGAAAAGCTTTTTTCCTCCTTTTCCTTAAAGATTTCTTTGACTGCTTTCTATAAACAATATAAAGAAAAATTTCCTTTTTCCAAAGATACTTTATTTTCGTATTACCATTACTTCTTAGAAAGTATGCTTATTTTTGAGACAAGAAAATTTGCTG
>DFYM01000055.1:0-2815 GCA_002383355.1 Candidatus Immundihabitans aquiphilus
ACCTCTCCTATCTTCACTCTAATTTCCTTTCGAACTGATCAAGTGCTTCATCGCTTAGTTTGTCCCATTCTTTAAATTCTTTCTTCAAGTCTTCAAATTCATTCTTTTGCTTCATTAAAGATTGTTTAAATATACGAATTATTTTGAGNNAAATCCTTAACTTCGTCTAATATTTTTTTCTGATATGATAAGGTTTTCACTAATTACACCACCTCTGGATCAGGAAAAATATCCTCTTATTTTCCTTTTAAGATAAAAAACTTATTATTTTTTTCTTTTCATATTATATCACATTATGATTAAGGGGAAAGGTTTTATCTAAAAGATAACAGGTAAAACATAGAACAACTACAGGGTAGAATAGGGGACGGCAGGATGCGTGAGAAATAATTCTGGAAATTACTTGCCTCCACTTTTATTTAACCGGATCCCAGATTAGTGGTCTCCCAATTTGCCCCCTATCTCTTTTGCTTAATATTCAAATATAGTAAAGGAGGAATTTACCGGATAAACTTGCACATTTTGATTAACCCGCATCGCTGCCACCCATTGATAGATAAAATTATACGCTTCCGATAAGGAAATTTTATCATTCTGATTGATATCAGCAGGGGTATTATTGGCGAGACTACATCCTTCATGTAATGCTTGNNGTAAAGACACCAAAAGGTTCACCATCCCCGGGATCGATCTCATAGCTTTCCTCGTACCAGTGACTGGAAGTAAGTACCTGGTATTCTGCAGAGGTTAATAAATCTTTGAACAAGGTATGATTGGCAAAGGCTGAAATAATTGCTTCATTAAATTGAGTTAGATATTCCAGGTCCTTAATTTCCTCTGTTTCCACTACNNCAGATTCTAATTCATCTACACTGATAGCACTACTTATCTGTCCATTGAAATCGGAGGGGCATAAATAAGATACTTGATTCACCAGTGCGCCATGTCCACTAAAGTAAAAGTAGGAAACGTCATTCTCCTCAGCTCCCGAAAAGGTAGACTGTATTTTATTAATAATGTTTTGCTTGGTGGCTTGCTGGTCTTTTAAGGTACTTATTTTCTGAAAGCTGGTTTGATTGACGTTAAAACGACAATCCTCAAGAATTTCTGCCATTTTGTTGACATCATAGGGAGGAGCTGAAAGATCACCTTCTTCTCCATAATATATATAATCGCCAATACCGATTAATAAAGAGCGATATGCTGGCTGGTTAATAACCGTAGAACTAACTGTTACTGTTATGAAATCACTTTTTGCTATCCCCTTTTCCTCGTAAGAAATGGTAATGATAGAAACTCCATTAGATATCCCGGTAATAGTCCCCTCGTTGTCAATGGAGGCGTGCCCGTTATCTATGTTAAAGTCACACCAATTTGGGCTAATTAAACGATTAGTATTATTATCATAATAGGCTCTGATGGAGACGATTGATTGAGATTCTCCAATATCCAAATCCATCGTTTCTGGCAGAACTTCAATCATAACCAGTTCTTCTAGATTTACCGTTTCACCAGAAACATAGACAGAAATAAAATCACTTTTTTTGATATTATTTTCGGTGTAAGTAACCCATATCGTAGTTTCTCCTTCAGAGAGGCCACTTACTTGTCCGGTTGGTGATACATAGGCAATCTCTTGGTTAAGGCTAAAAATTGAACATTGGCCAAAAGGAATTTCTTTACTTGTTCCGTCAGAATAATAGGCAATGATAGAGTTGATTTGTTTCGTTTCGCCGGTGGATAAGTAAAATGAATCGGGATTGACTTCGATATTGGTTAAGTATGCTACATAGGGAGAGGGTGGGAAAACAATCGGTGTTAATATTACCTCGAGTGTACTGGTTTTTTGGGGATACACCGGGACAATATTATTACTATTTAGGTAACCCTCTAATTTAAGGGTGATTAAATGATTGCCCGCCGAGATATTTCTGATTGTTTTAGGTGAAGTAAAACCAGTGTAAATGCCATCTAAATAAATCGAGGCATTAGCTGGCGTAGAATTGACTTGAATATTACCATAGTAAGATTGATTTGGATAATTTGGTGCTAAAAGGCAACCATTAAGTAATAATAGAGGCAGGAATAATATTAAAAAAATAGCAATGATTCTTTTCTTAATACGATGATGAGCGGACATAATCTTAAAGCCTTTCGTTGGTATATTTTATCTCTTTATCTCTATGAAGCCAAGCCTAAATTTCTTGAAAATTATAGAAGATATTATTATATAAAAGAGCTATCAAGGATACCTTTGCTTGATAGCTCTTTTTAACCTTAATGGTTAGTGAATTTTTAAATTGATAAAACAGTTTTTTTCACAACCCCTCATTTTACCATTTTACCAATAAGTAAAATTAAGGACGTTATTACCCGGGACTAAATTTATATATTCAATATGACTAGAATACCCGTATTGATCTTTGATTTGTACACTGGTTAGTCCTGGAGTGAGCCCGGTTATGGTAACCGCTCCATTATAGTCAAGATATTCTCCGGTGGAGAAACCATTAATCCAAACATAGCCATAAACATAATAACCAGATGAATAAACCGTTAAGGTAGCATAAGCAGGTGGCGGTGGTGGCGGTGTTGTGCCCCCGCCTCCACAGCCGCAAAGAAGGGCAATAACCGAGAGCACTAAAAAGAAAAAGCCAACTCTTTTTAATAAAGCATATTTTTTCATTATTTATAATCTCCTCTTATTTTATTTATATTTAGGTCCCTCATTTGTTTTTTACGTTTAACTTACCTTTAAACTGTAACATAACGAGAATTACAATAATACTAAAATAATATACTCTCCTTATTATTG
>DFYM01000055.1:2878-4509 GCA_002383355.1 Candidatus Immundihabitans aquiphilus
CCTTAGTTAACGGAGCACTAATTTAGCTACCTATACATATTATACAATTATTTTTGGAGCTAAGCAATATAGCGCAAAAAATTTTTGCCCTATATTTTTTGGGGGGGAGGGGTGAAGAGGGCAGAGGGAAGATAGGAGAAAGCATTTTATTTAGAGGCCAATGATTTATAAGTATAAGTAGACCTACCCGGTAGCTTTATCTGGCTAAGATATTTCCTTAATTTAAAAATTGTATAGCAGGTTCGGTTTGGGGAGAATACGCACGCGCACACACGCATGCACATGCACAACGCACANNACGCACACGCAAAGTTTTCTTGAATATTATTTCTTACTATGATAATATTTAACTTTGTAGGTTAAATGAACTAGGCTCTTACCGATTTGGTAGGGTAGGTAAATGGTAGGCGGTAAGCCAAAGGAATTAAAGGAATTAAAGGAATTAATACCATGAAGAATTCAAATTTGAGGAATATTGCGATTATTGCCCATGTCGATCACGGTAAAACTACTCTAATAGATGCGATGTTGAGGCAGAGTGGCGTATTTCGGAACAATCAGGAAATAAGAGAGAGAATAATGGATTCTAACGATTTGGAAAGGGAGAAGGGGATTACTATCTTTTCTAAGAATGCCTCGGTCTATTGGGGAGGGACTAAGATTAATATTGTTGACACTCCTGGTCATGCCGACTTTGGTGGGGAAGTGGAAAGAATATTAAGAATGGTCAACGGCGTTCTTCTAATTGTAGATGCTGGTGAAGGACCGATGCCTCAAACCCGTTTTGTCTTGCGCAAAGCTATGGAATTAAANNGTGGTGATTAATAAAATAGACCAGGTTAATGCCCGTCCGGCCGAAGTTTTAAACGAAGTTTATGACTTATTCATTGAATTAGGAGCTAACGATAAACAGATAGATTTTCCGGTTATTTACACTTCTGCTCGCTCGGGCATCTCCGGCTTTTCTCCCGATGCTTTAGTAGAAAATTTAACCCCTCTTTTTTCTACTATTTTAAGATATATACCTGCTCCTGAAGTAGACTGTAATGCCCCCTTTCAATTGTTAGTTACCAGTCTGGATTATGATGATTACGTAGGGAAAATAGCAGTCGGACTCGTGGCGCGAGGGGNNGATCAGGGAGGGAGAAACCGTCACTTTAATCAAGCGAGATAAAAGACAGATCTACGGTAAAGTAGCGAAGCTATATGTTTTTGAAGGTTTGAAAAGAAAAGAAGTAAAAAAAGCTGAGGCTGGGGAGATTGTAGCTATTGCTGGCCTCAGTGAAGCGAATATTGGAGAAACTATTGCCGCTAAGGAAAAGCCAGAAGCTTTAGCGGAAATGAAGATAGATGAGCCTACTCTAACNNCAGGAAGGGAAGTTTGTCACCTCTCGTCATTTAAGAGATCGTCTTTTCCAAGAAGTGGAAACCAATGTGAGTCTTAAGGTAGAAGAAACAGAGACCACCGATACTTTTCAGGTTTCTGGGAGAGGCGAGCTCCATCTTTCTATCCTTATTGAAGAAATGCGTCGAGAAGGATATGAATTTCAAGTTTCTAAACCCGAGGTTATCTTCAGAAATATTAAAGGAATAAAATGTGAACCTATAGAACTTTTGACTTGTGATATTCC
>DFYM01000055.1:4543-5170 GCA_002383355.1 Candidatus Immundihabitans aquiphilus
AGGGGAATAATGAATCATTTTTTCCTTGATTATCAGCCCTATAAAGGTAATATCCCTTCCCGCCCTCAAGGGGTATTAATTGCCCATGAAACGGGGATAACTACTACTTATGGTTTGCATAATGCCCAAGAAAGGGGAACTTTATTTGTTGGCCCGGGTACCAAAGTATATCAAGGGATGATAGTAGGAGAAAATAGACGAGGGGGAGATATGGAAGTTAACGTAGTCAAAAAGAAGCATGTAACCAATATGCGTTCCAGTAACTCTGATGAAGCCTTACGTCTGGAAAGTGCTCGTCAATTTTCTTTGGAGCAGGCTTTGGAGTATATCGAGGAAGATGAATTGTTGGAAATTACCCCTTCTAATATTCGTTTAAGAAAAAAGTTTCTGGACCATTATTCTCGGTATCAAGCAGCTAAAGGTTTAAAAGCTGGTTAACTAAATGAAATTTATGAAATTTATGAAATTTGGCTTTATTAATTAAAGGGGGNNGCATTTCTGTGTGTAGGTAACTCCTGTAGAAGCCAGATTGCCGAGGCACTGGCAAAGAAGTTAAATCAGGATGATAACCTAGAATTTGTAAGTGCCGGTACCCACCCCGAGGAGAGAGTAGACTCGAAGATGCTG
>DFYM01000048.1 GCA_002383355.1 Candidatus Immundihabitans aquiphilus
CTTGGTAGGCCTTTACCCTACCAACTAACTAATAGGACGCAGGCTCCTCCTCAAGCGATAGCTTATAAATAGAGGCCACCTTTGATCTCTACCTCCAGAGAGGTAGAGACCTTATGCGGTATTAGCCCTCCTTTCAGAGGGTTATCCCCCACTTGAGGGCAGATTACCCACGCGTTACTCACCAGTCCGCCGCTCTNNCGCTCGACTTGCATGTGTTAGGCACGCCGCCAGCGTTCATCCTGAGCCAGGATCAAACTCTCCGTACTCCTGAGGACAATCGGGGAGGCTGAACCTAAATCCAGTCTCCCTTCTTATCCTCATCGGGGTTAAGGTCCCTCTTACTTAGAGAGGCCTTAAGAATTTTGAACCTGTGGTTGGGTACTATGTAATTATCAAAGAACAGTAAACTAAATTCTTCCGCTTCCGGATATTTCTTAGTCACTCCTGTTTAGAGTGACGGAATACATCTTAACAAAGATAAAGAATCCTGTCAAGAATAATTTTTCTAAATAGCTAAAAGATCAAACAATTTTTAGCATAACTATTATACTATAGAAAGAGGAGGGAAACAAGAGGTACCTCTTTCTGTGCTGATTCTAATTCAATTAGTTATTTTATTATTTTTTACCACCCTCTATCTTGCATCCGGGCACCAACTTCAATTCGAGAAATTTCTATGCCTTTCATCGCCTCTCCTAAACCTTCCGAGACTTGAGCAATAATTTCAGGGTTATTATAATGAGTAGTAGCTTCCACAATGGCCTTAGCCCTCTTTTGGGGATCACTTGACTTAAATATTCCCGAACCTACAAACACTCCATCAGCCCCTAATTGCATCATTAAAGCGGCATCAGCCGGAGTAGCTATCCCTCCAGCAGCAAAATTTACTACCGGTAATCTTCCTTTCTCGGCTACTTCTTCCAAAAGTTCAAAGGGGGCACCTAATTCCTTAGCTTTAGTCATTAATTCTTCCTTAGGTAAATTTTTCAATATTCTTATTTCATCTATTACTTGTCGCATATGCCTGACCGCTTCTACGATATTCCCCGTCCCTGCTTCACCCTTAGTTCGGATCATAGCGGCACCCTCGCCTATTCTTCGCAATGCTTCACCTAAATCCCGAGCTCCACAAACAAAAGGCACTTTAAAATTACGTTTATCTATATGGTATTTTTCATCCGCAGGAGTTAATACTTCACTTTCATCAATATAATCTATTCCTAAAGCTTCTAATACCTGGGCTTCCACAAAATGACCAATTCTTACCTTGGCCATTACTGGTATAGATACTGCTTCCATTATCTCTTTTATTATTCGGGGATCAGCCATTCGAGCTACGCCACCAGCAGCCCGAATATCTGCAGGAACTCTCTCCAAAGCCATCACCGCTACCGCCCCTGCTTCTTCGGCAATTTTTGCCTGTTCTGGAGTTACCACATCCATTATTACTCCACCTTTTAACATATCGGCTAATCCTGCTTTTAACCTATAAGTACCTTTTTCTACCATTTCTGTCCTCCTCTTCAAGCCATTCTTTTAATCTAATTATATGAATTTCCCCTTCCCCTTTGCATCTTCCGCAAGGAGAGAAACAAGGGAAAGTTATTTTAACTTGCAATATAATTATAATAGTAAAAGATATAAAAAACAAGTACTCGAATTGCCTCACCAAAAAGTATTATTCCAAATATTATCGCTGCCTCATCTAAAAAAGTACTCCAAATTATCTTCATTATAGACTAATCTCCTCTATATGGAAGAGGGAAGATCTTCTCCTAATTGTACCCGACTCGCCCTCTTATTTTACTTCACTTCTTGCCGGGCACACACCTCGCTCTGCCCTATACTTGCTCTTCTATCTTCCAAAGACTCTTTCTGCATTATCGTGATAAATCATCCTTAAGGTGTCCTCATCCAGATGAAGTCCCCGGTATACTGTCTCTGGATCGGTATTGGCCCGGGCACTTTTACTCATCATCTTATAAATCGAATCTGGCAGCAAGAACTCTTCTTTTTCCAGCAAATCAAAATAACTTAGTATTACTTCCTCTATGTAGCTTCTACTTTTAGCGCGATAAGAAGTAATAACTATATCGGTGCCAAACATAATCCGCTCTCTGTATTTCCTCATAAATGCTCTAAAGGCCTCATTATTTTGAGAAATCCTTTTAAATCCAGCTACTTGAAAATCGGGATGGCCAAAACTTATATCCGTATAGAGATTAGGATAAGTATCAAGAAGTCTACTCAAACGAGAAAGATTACTGGAAGTCAAGATAAAATGAGGGGCAATGATAGTCAAATCAGGAAAATTCTGTAAAATATTCTCAAATTGTTGGAGAAAACGACCACTATTTACGTGATAAAGGATGGGTATCCCTTTTTCTTCGCAATAACTATATACCCCCATCATCCCTGGATCATCTAAGGGAAGCTCAAAAAAGTTATCATAAAAATAACCGTGACCATTATAAAGTTTCAAGCCTTTCGCCCCTGCAGCCATAAAGTTTTTTAGCTTTTCCAGTTTGTCTTCATCGTGAGGATTGAGGGTACATAAAGCGATAAACTTATCGGGATATTGTTTGCTGAGGCTTATTATTTCTTGGTTATTCTTATCATATTCCGTAAATCCATATTTAGGATTTAAATAAAAGGTATACTCGGGAGTCCCCAACAGAATTATTTTTTCTAACTGGCAATCTTCCATTACCTGAAGGAGAAGGGGGAGGTTACGGGAGGATTGAACATGTTCATGGGCATTTATAATTTTAAAAGCCGCTCTCTCTTCTCGAAGGGCAGGGTCCATTTCTCCGATAAGAGGAGAAGGTCGGCTATCTATCCCTAAAGGTAAATATCCCAGTTGCCGGAGATATCCCAAACCTATGATTACCAGAGCTAAGCCGATTAGAATATAAAACCATAAATCGCTCTTTTTTCTTTGGGGAGCAGTACCCTTCTTTGTCGACCCCGAGACTCTTCTTTTTCGAATCATTTTTTTCCCTCTCTTATCCTCGAATAAGTAAGTAACTGATAAGTAAGTAACTGAAACTAATTATAACCTACTTTTTCCTCGATACCAAATATTTTAATTAAAGTAAAAAGAGCGGGATGATAGTAAGGAGCAGATAGGTCACCGACTGCACGTTTTTACCTTGAATTATAGTAAAGGCAAGGGTATACTTAAGAAGAAAGGTCAGAAAAAAAGGAATGAAAGAGAGATTATCTTTTTTTATTTTTATCACTCTAATTTGGTGCCTATTCCTAGGTGCCTCCCATACTTTCTTAGCTCTAAAAGCAGAGGCGGTTCGTTATGACCCTCATTTAGAATGGCAGGTTTTAGAAACTCCTCATTTCTCGGTGCATTTTTTTAAACCACCAGATAACCAAGATTATAGCTACCGTAACGAACAATTAGCTCAAGAAGTAGCTCATATCGCCGAAGAAGTCTTTTCTCAAATTCATGAACAAATTGACCTTTCTACCGGAAGTCGCCTCTCCCCCACCTCTCCTAAAATAGCTATAATTATGGAGGATTTTACTGATTATGTCCAGGGTTTCGCCTCCTCTTTCCCTCACCGGGTGATCCGCCTTTCCCTTACTCCTCCTAACCCTAAATCTTTCGACCTGAAATTTAAAAGCTGGCTCAAAATGGTAATCACTCACGAATACACACACCTGGCTCATTTTGAAATGGCGAAGGGGCCTACTGCTGCCTTGCGTGCCCTTTTTGGTCAGATAATTGTTCCTAATGGTCTTCAACCAACCTGGGCAATTGAAGGATTAGCGGTTTATGATGAAACTAAATTTAATCCGGAAGGCGGGGGAAGAGGTTTAGATCCCCGTTATGAGATGTATCTTCGTATGGCCATTCTGGAGAATAGATTAAACGCCCTCGACCAGCTAAGCGGTTATTACCTTACCTCCTGGCCTGATGGTACTGCCCCTTATATCTATGGACAATCCCTGATCCATTTTATCGCTCAAAGGTACGGAGAAGATAAGGTGATGGCCTTGAGCGAAGTGTTTTGCCGGTATCCTTATTTAGGATTTAACTACGCCTTTAAAAAGGTCTTGGGTCTGGACCTGGACCAGTTATATCAAAACTGGAAGGAAGCTTTACAAGAAAAATATCAAACCCAGGCTCAAAAAATTAAGGCTAAAACTATCTCCCCTCCCCCCTCACGGCAGTTGACCAACTATCAATACTGGGTAGATTACCCCCGCTGGATCTCTGCGCCTATCTCTACTTCTGGTGCCTCTTCCGATAAAATAGCTATCCGGGTTTCTACCCCGCATTCCTCTCCTTTTATTCAGATTATTGACCCCTCAGCTTCTTCGACTCCTCTGTCTTTAACTTCTTCTACTATTAAGGAGCAATCCTTGATTAAAAGAGTCTACGGTGGGGATTCTTCTTTTGACATCTCTCCTGAGGGGGATAAAATTATTTATGCTAAATTAGCCGATTACCAGCAATTTTACCAATTTTACGACCTTTATGTCTATGATTTAAACTTAAACAAAGAGATTCGCCTTTCGGAAGGGTTACGCGCTCGCGACCCAGCCTGGTCACCTGACCCGCAAAATCCTCAAATAGTAGCAGTAATCAATGAGGCAGGAACCAATAATCTGGCTCTTATTAATTTACCTTTATCCTCCTCTACGGAGACTAGCCCTGACCGGAGCCTGAGCACGAGCCCGAGTCACTCCTCTTACCAGCTAATTACCTCTCCAGACATCCTCTTTCTTACTAATTTTGAGGAGGGGACTCAAATATATCAACCCGCCTGGTCGCCACAGGGGGATAAAATTGCCTTTTCTGCTTGGCGAGAAGGTTACACTGACCTCTATCTCCTGAATCTTAATTCTGCCGACCTTAATAAGTCTACTCTCCAGCTTATTTTTCAGGATAAATATCTGGACCTTGCTCCCTGCTGGTCTCCTGATGGTAAATATCTATTTTTTTCTTCGGACCGCAGTGAGGGTATTTACAACATCTTTGCCTTTTCCTTACCTCAGAAAAAACTATGCCAGATAACTAATGTTTTAAGCGGAGCCTTTGAGCCAGCCCTTTCCCCTGATGGGAAGAGGTTGGCTTATATCGAATACCATAGCACCGGATACGAATTACATCTGATGGAAATTGATCCAACACGATGGGAAGAAATAGAATATATCGAACCCTCTTCCTTTAACCTGAGCTTAGGCCCAAATCTAAATCCGATAAACGAGATAAATCAGAGACAACTAACCTCACCTTCAGCGAAAGAAGAAAAAAAAGAAGAAGGCCAGCAGACCAAAAATTCGGCTAATCTTCCTTCTTCCTTTTCCGCCGCCCCTTCCGAGCTGGTAAAAGATAATTACCCTATCCATCCCTACCATCCCCTTGCCTCTCTCTGGCCACCTACCTTCTGGCTTCCCACTGTGCAAATAAAGGAAAAAGATTTAGATCTTGGTTTTTCTACGGAATTGACTGACTTCCTAGGGTTTTATTCTCTACCACTGGTAATTACTTATGATGACCTTGCTAACCGCTTAAACTATAGCCTGGATTATTACAACTATCGCCACTTACCCGTTATTAATCTTTATTTAGAGGGAAGAGCTGATCTGGATTCTCCTCTCTCCTGGCCCGAAGAGGGGAAAACCGGGATAAACCTCTCCTTTTCCTCTTCAGGTCAAACTACTTTACTGACCTCTTCGAATAATTCCCGACCTTATCGCCAAACCTTTTCTCTCGGTTATCAATACAAAAGAATATCTTTAGCGGAAGAAGAAGAAGAAGAAGATAAAATTTTCTTCGAGGCAGCCGATTCTACTAATCACCAAAACCAACCACAAGCAGAAAATCTGGCGAGCCTCAGACTGTCTTATACCTATTCGGATCTGGAAAAATATGGATTCTCCATCAGTCCCGAACAAGGTCAAGCCTTTTCTTTAAATTATGAGTATGCAGATAAAATTTTAGGTAGTGATTATAGCTTTGCTAAATTTATCCTGGAAGGGAGAAAATTTATTAGCCTCCCTCCTCTCCACCACGTCTTCTCTCTTCGTTTAGTAGCGGGTGGTGGGAGGAGTAGCGGTGCCACTACCGCTCTACCCGAAGAAGAAAAATTTAAATTAGGGGGACATCATTCGGCGGATAGCCTGCTGACTATGACCAATAGCGAGGTCAACACCTTTGCTCTACGAGGATATAAACCCGGCTTTCTACAGGGAGACCACTTACTTTTAGCCAGTTTGGAATACCGCTTCCCTCTGGCTAATATTGAACATAGTCTTAAGGGCGGTCCTTTCTCCTTCTTTTTTTTGGAAAGACTTTCAGGGACCCTCTTTATAGATCTGGGAAAGGCCTGGGATAACCTTGAAAATAATAAAGGGAATATAAATTTGCCTTCCCCTGATACTTACGGCTCCGAAGAGACTAATTGCTCCTGGCTTGGTTTTAAAGCAGGAATAGGAGCAGAACTAAAAGCTGACTTTGAGGGGAGATTTGGTTCTCCTTTTACCTTAAGAGGGGGAGTAGCTAAAGCCCTAAACGAACCTGAAGGATATGATATTTACCTTACTTTAGGAACTTCCTTTTAAGTTTCTTTTAAGCCTTTTAAGTAAGACAAAAAGATAAAAAGCTGCCACACTTCTTTAGATACAAATTTCAAACTAAGCCCACTTTACTGTGGTCACCTAAAGTAAATCTATATACTCGAGGGAGATCTTGGCTATGGTAAATATGCACACCTTTACCAATCAGGCACCTCTCCAGCCTACCCCTTACCCCTTCCACCTTAGTATCTTCTAAGATTACACTATATTCAATCTCGCTATTTAATATCTCTACTCTATCCGAAAGGGAAGTAAAGGGGCCTATATAGGAATCTACTACTTTAGCCTCGGGGCCGATTATTGCTGGACCAAGAATCTTAGAATTTATAATTTCACCCCCTCTTTCTATCCTGACCCGACCTAAAATTTCCGAGACTTCATCCACTTTGGCTTCCTTATTTATATCTCTCTCGATATCCTCTAAAACCAGACGATTCGCCTCTAAAATATCGTCCGGCTTTCCGGTATCCTTCCACCAACCCTTAATTACCTCTGACCCTACTTTATAACCCTGGTCAATCAACCATTGCAGGGCATCAGTAATCTCTAATTCTCCTCGAGCAGAAGGTTTAATCTGCTCAATTGCCTGGTGAATATTTTTATCAAAAAAATAGACCCCGATTAAAGCCAAATTACTAGGTGGCTCTTGAGGTTTTTCCACTAGCCGAACAATTCTTCCTTGCTCCACTTCGGCTACTCCAAACTGCTTCGGATTATCTACCTCCGCCAAGAGAACAAAGGCATTATAATTTCCTTCCCTAAATTTACGGGCGTAATTTTCTACTCCATTTTTGAGAAGATTATCTCCCAGATACATTAAAAATTTATCTTCACCCAAAAAATCACGAGCTACCACTACCGCGTGGGCTAATCCCAAAGGTTCTTTCTGTTCGATATAAGTAATATTTACCCCCCATCTGCTGCCATTTCCCAGCTCGCTTCTTATATCTTCGCCAGTTTCTCCAATGATTACCCCTATATCTCTTATACCACAATTCTTAATAGCCTCTATCCCGTAGAAAAGGACTGGTTTATTACCGATAGGAATCAAATGCTTGGCACTGGTGTGAGTAAGTGGTCTAAGCCGAGCCCCTTTCCCCGCACAAAGAATAATTGATTTCAATTTTTTCTCCTCCCTTATTGCCCTATACTATAACTCTACAATTTTTAACTAATTAAATTAATTTAATTTTTGCCAATTACTCTTCCTATATTTTTCCCCAAGACCTGGCTCGCCCTTATCAATATTCGGGGCTTTTTAAAGACTTCCCTAAGAATCAGAGAATGATTTTCAAAATTAGCTACTTCTTCAATAAAATTGGCATTCTCTTTAAACAAATAGAATATATCTTTCACCCCCTGTTTGTTTAATCTTTCGTAAATCTTCCTCGCCCCCAGTCCTAATCTTATCTCTCTCCTATATTTCCTCTTCCATCTCCGTTCATACTCAGCTAGACTATTATCTCGAATACACCCCACCAATATCTCTGCCGCCTTTAGACCGTAATAAATTCCCCCTCCGGTTAAAGGTTTTATATGGCAGGCAGCATCTCCTACTAAGGCAAGATTATTAGCTCCAATCTTAGGCACCATCCCGAGGGGAATAATCCCCGCTAATTTATCGATAATCTCCCCCCTAATTTTCTCCTCCGCCAGAAAACGATTTAACTGGCTTCTCCCCTCTTTAGCGATAACTCCCACCCGAATAATTTCTTCGCTCTCCGGAATGATCCAGAAGAAAAAAGGGATATTCTCCTCTAAATATACCCGCACCAAATGGGGGGAGGGAAAATTTTCGGCTAACTTTAGGCGGTACTGCCAACCAGTATAATATTTGATACCCTCTTTAAAGCCTTCTTTTAGTTCATCTTCCTGGTGCTTATGGTGCTTATTTTTTTCTTTAACCCCCTCCGGATTACTCCTCATAAACCTTCTCACCCGGGATCTTGCCCCGTCTGCTCCAATCACTATCTCCGCATTAATTTCACCTTTACTGGTCTTAAGCCCGTAACCTTTGCCTCTCTGCTCTATAGCTAATAATCTTCTCTCATATTCTATCTCTAACCCTTCACTCAGCTCTTTATCGAACTTTTCCCGGTCGATTACATAAGCCACCCCCTCTCGCCTAATCCGGAAATTATCCCCTTGATAAAAAAATAAAGCCCCATCAATTTGATTTATAATCGAACTCTTGGAAATCCGAAAGGAGGTATCCTCAAAAACCTGCCTACCTACAATACCAGCACACTTTACCGGCATACCTACTTCCTGGTGTTCCTCCATTATTCGAGCTTTAATCCCCAGATTCAATAGCAATTGGGCGATATAACACCCGATTGGTCCTGCCCCTACAATAACTATCTCCATACCAAAAAGACCTCAGTTTCTCTCCAATTTACTAAAAGAAGCAAAAAACATTTTTTTTATTATAACATAAAACCTCTTTTCTCTACTAAAATTAACCAGATAAAATAAAAGAGTAAGAGCTGGAGCGAGGTCCTATTCCTTTATACTCTCTTTTAAAGGTATCTAGTGCTCCCCCCTCTCCCCCCGCGCCCCTGTATTGACTCACCCTCAGGTCTATGCTATATTTTTTGTATATCTTATGTTTCTATATTTCTGCAAGGGCAGAGGCAGAGGAGAAAAGTTTTGAAATATTTAAACTTACACTCCTGGGAAGTTAGTCCCGGTGAAGCCATTCAACTCCAGAGAGAACTAAAGGGAAGGGTCTCCCTTAAAAAATCTTTTCAGCAGATAAAGAGCGTAGCCGGAGCTGATGTTAGCTATGTTAAAGGTAAAATGATAGCCGGCGTGGTAGTTTTTGATTTCCCTTCCTTAAAAATAAGGGAAAAGCAATCTTTTATTTCACCCATAAACTTCCCCTATATTCCGGGACTCCTTACTTTTCGCGAAGGACCAGGGTTACTAGCCGCTTTCAAAAAAATAGAAAATGAGCCAGATATTATTCTTTTCGACGGCCAAGGGATTGCTCATCCCCGAAGAATGGGGATAGCTACTCATCTGGGACTATTTCTGGATAAGCCGACTATTGGTTGCGCTAAATCTCGATTAAGCGGAGAGTATACTTCCCTCGGCGAGGGAAAGGGGGACTTCGCCCTTTTAAAAGAAGGCAAAGAAGTTTTGGGGGCAGCCCTAAGAACCAGACCAAAAGTCAAACCTATTTTTATATCCCCCGGCCATAAAATCGATTTGCCTGCAGCGATAGAAATAGTCTTAAAATGTGCAGATAAATATAGATTACCGCTACCCCTCCGCGAGGCACATCTTTGGGTAAATCAAATAAAAAAAGAGGTAATTTAATCGATGATAAAGGCAGAAATTATTAGTACCGGCAGTGAAATACTAAGAGGGCAGATTATTGATACTAACGCTAATTTTATTGCTAAAAAGTTATTCGAATTAGGTATCGATCTAGAGCATATTTCTGCCGTCAGTGATGACCCGGAGTATTTGTTATCTACGCTAAAACTTGCCCTTTCCCGTTCCGACCTTATTATTACTACCGGCGGCTTAGGCCCTACCGAGGATGATATCACTTATATCACTATTGCTAAAGCTTTAAATCTTAAATTGATCAAGTACCCGGCAGCGGAAGAGCATTTAAGAAAAATTCTCTCTAAAACCAGAGGAGAAATTAATTCCAGTAATCTCAAGCAGGCTTATCTTCCGGAAGGGGCAAAAGTCATCATTAATCCTTATGGCACTGCCCCGGCCATGCTTCTGGAAAAAGATGATAAAATTATCTACTCTTTACCAGGTGTCCCCTGGGAAATGAAAAAGTTAGTGGAAGAAAATTTAATCCCTTACTTGAAAGAAAAATTTCCCCCTGCGGTAATTAGAAAATCAAAGATATTAAAGGTTACTGGCCTGGGAGAGGCTTCGGTTAATGAACTAATCCGCGACTATCTGAATAAGCAAACCAATTTATCTTTTGGTATTTATGCTAACCCGGAGGACATCCAGGTCCAGATTATTGCTCAAGCCCCCAACGAAAAGGAAGCAGAGGAGCTACTAAAACAATCCGCTGACCGATTAACCGAAATATTGGGTAATTACCTTTACGGGAGTGACGAACAGACTTTAGAAGGAGTTATTGGGGATTTACTAAAAAGTAAAGGGCTTAAAATTGCCGTAGCGGAATCCTGCACCGGGGGGATGTTGGGAGAGATCATAACCCGCGTACCTGGGAGCTCGGAATATTTCCAGGGAGGAATAATAAGTTATTCTTCCCTCATTAAAGAAAATTTATTAAACATACCCCCGGAAATAATTAAAGAATACGGAGAAGTCAGTGAACCTGTGGCTCGACTGATGGCAGAAAAGGTAAGAGTACGTTGCTACAGTGATATAGGAATAGGCATTACGGGTATTGCCGGTCCTGGAGGAGCTACGGCCCAGAAGAAAGTGGGGCTAGTCTACCTTTCTTTAGCCGACGGTAAAGATACTATGGTCCAAAAACATCAGTTATTCGGGGATCGCCACCTAATCCGTCTGAGAGCTTCTCGTCGCGCTTTAAATATGCTCCGCCTGAAATTACAGCAATGTCCCTAATCATAAACCAAAACTCTTAATCAAAGGAGTAAAAAAATGATTAATGATTTTTTACAGCAAACCTATTTTCAAAATAGAATTATCGACTACATAATAGCCCTCGCCACCTTTATTCTACTCGTCATATTTATCCAGATCATTAAAAATATCGTGTTAAAGCTACTAGAAAACTGGGGAAAAAAGAGAACTGCCAAAATAAAAATAGATAATAAATTTGTTAAAACCTTCGAGGAAAAAATAAGGCCTCTTCTAAATTTAATTTACTTTGCTGCTTTTTATATTAGTATTAAGCAACTGACCATGAATGAGCCAGTGAAAAAATTTTTTGATATCTTATTCATTGTACTTCTTACTTTTTTTGGAGTTAGATTCTTCTTGTCTATTACTTCTTATGCCCTGGAGACCTACTGGGCAAAAAAAGAAAAAGACCCGGGCAGAAGGCAAGCATTAAAGAGTATCTTTACTATTATCCAGATGATCGTCTGGAGCATCGCCTTACTTATTCTCTTAGATAATTTGGGAGTAGAAATCTCCGCCTTAATTGCTGGTTTAGGTATCGGGGGTGTTGCCGTTGCCCTTGCTTCCCAAAACATTTTAGGAGATTTGTTCAGTTATTTTACTATTTTCTTTGATCGCCCTTTTCAAATCGGTGATTTTATTGTTGTCGATGAATATAAAGGCACAGTAGACTATATAGGGATTAAAACCACTCGTTTAATTAGCTTAGGGGGCGAGCAACTAATTTTTTGCAATACCGACTTAACCAATTCCCGCATAAGTAATTATAAACGGATGAGACAGCGACGAATCGTCTTTCAATTTGGAGTTATCTATCAAACTACCTTAACCCAGTTAAAGAAAATACCTCAAATAGTTAAAGAGATAATTATCCAAATTCCTGAGGCTACCTTTGACCGAGCCCATTTCGCTTCCTATGGCAACTTCAGTTTAAACTTTGAAGTAGTATACTATGTCAACGACCCTGATTATAATAAATATATGGATGTCCAACAAGAAATTAATTTTAAACTAAAGGAAGCCCTGGAAAAAGAAGGGATTGAGTTTGCTTATCCCTCTCAAACTATCTTTCTGGCTAACGAAAATAAAGAAGACCTGCTAAGAGATTCGAGGAAGTAGTCTTGTTTTCTCAGGATTTTCTCTGAGCCAATTTATTCTATTCTATTTCCAAATCTTGAATATATAGCTCCAGTCCAGAAACTATCTCTATTTCTGAGCTACCACATTTCCCGCATTTAAATACCTCTCCTTTAATCTCCGAAACTTTCTTACAATTTTGACACTTTGCTAATAAAGGAGAAGAGATTACCTCTAAAGAGGCCTCTTTAGCAATAGTTTGGTCTCTAAGGTTTTCCCAGGCAAACCGTAGGGCTTCCTGGTTTACCCCCGCCAGTTCTCCCACCCTTATACGAACAAGAGTTATTTTACTGGCCTGGTGTTCTTGAGCTTTCTCTAAAGCAATTTCTAATAAATTCTGAGCTATCGAGGCTTCGTGCATAAGCTTCTCCTGGATTTTGGTTACCAATTTATTTAGTTACGTAGTTAGCCGGTTAGCCAGTTAAAACGAAGAAAAATTTAGTAAACCGGCTGACTATTTTTAAACAGATACCGAGGCTAACGAGTCCCCTTTCCCAAAAAGGAGGAAGTTGCTCCTTCCTCCTTTTTGGGAAACACTTATTGGTGCCGGGAGGGGGATTTGAACCCCCACAAGTAATATTACTCACCAGCCCCTCAAACTGGCGCGTCTACCTATTCCGCCATCCCGGCGAGTCTTTACCACCGTCTACTTGCAAATATACTTATTTTTTATTATTCAATCAGGTTAAGTAAAAGAGAAGAGACCATGAAAAGTACCGCTATAGCGGTGGTAAGCTTCATTAAGAATGCTTCCCTCCCCTTTTTCCCTCCATAGTCAGCAATTGTTCCTCCGCCAAATATACCTGAAGACCGGCTGGATTTTCTTTGCTGAAGTATTACCGCCAAAATTAAAGCTAAGCTTATTATAATATGAACCACCATCAAGGCATTAGACAATTTTTTATGGCTCCTTTACTTATATTTATTTTTATTTCCCTTAATTTGGATTTCATTCTAACATAATTAAACTTCGACTGCAAGATAAAAATGGTCTCTCCCCTATCTTACAGTAACCAATAACGAGTAATGAAATGATGGGTGCTAGATTATAAGTTACCTGGCGCTGTAGTTAGCTAGTTACCCAGTCGGTTAGATATTTGAGTGGCTTTTACTATCTGAGAAAAACTTAAAGCCTTCAAACTTGCTCCTCCGACTAAAGCACCATCAATATCCGACTCCTCTATAAACTCTTTAATATTTTCCGGGCTCACGCTCCCTCCGTATAATATCTTTACCTCGCTAGCTACTTCCCTCCCGTATTGAGAAGAAAATAATTCCCGGATAAATTTAATGGTTAAATTGGCTTCCTCGGGGTTAGCCGAGCGGCCAGTACCAATAGCCCATATAGGTTCATAGGCAATTATCATTCGGCGGGCTAAAGTCACTTCCGTTTCCAAAAATAGAACTTTAATCTCCTCTTCGATTATTTTTTCTGTATTATTACTTTCTCTCTCTGCTAAATTTTCACCTACACATACAATAGGTATTAGATTTACCGCAAAGGCCGCCCTGACCTTTTTAGCTACTTCCTCCGAGGTCTCTCGGAAATATTCTCTCCTTTCCGAATGACCTAATATAACGTATTCACAACTTACATCTTTAAGCATTAGGGGTGATATTTCTCCAGTAAAGGCCCCTTTAGTCTCCCAGTGCATATTTTGAGCCCCCAGATGAAGGTTGGTCCCCTTAATTGCCTCTCCAACCGCTCCTAAGGAAGTAAAGGGTGGACAAACTACTATCTCTACCCCTTCAACCTCTCGCACTAAATCTTTTATTTCTTGGACTAAAGCTATCGACTCTCTCACGGTCTTGTTCATCTTCCAATTGCCCGCAATTACTGGAATACGCATTTCTCCCCCTATCTGTCTGATTAATTTTTACTAACTACTAACTACTAACTTACTAACCACCACTGACTCATCGGTAAACTGGCAAACTACTTTGGCGAAATACCAATACTTAGACCATCTGTTTCCCAATGTATTTTATCAGGTCTACAATCCTGCAAGAATAGCCCCACTCATTATCATACCAGGCGATAACCTTGGCTAAATTACCATCCACCACCATCGTAGATAATCCATCTACAATGGAAGAATAGGCATTGCCGTTGAAATCCTTAGAAACCAAAGGCTCTTCGGTATAATCCAAAATCCCTTTTAAACTACTCTCTGCCGCCTCTTTTAAGGTCTGATTAATCTCTTCTACACTAACCTTTCTCTTTAATAAGGCCGCTAAATCCACTACCGAAACATTAGGAGTAGGAACCCGAATAGCCAAACCATTTAACTTCCCTTTTAATTCCGGAATTACTAAACTTACGGCCTTGGCGGCTCCGGTAGTAGTAGGAATCATAGACAAGGCGGCAGCTCTCGCTCTCCTTAAATCTTTATGAGGTAAATCCATTAATCTCTGATCGGCGGTATAAGAATGAATGGTAGTCATAGTTCCTTTTTCAATCCCAAAAACATCATTTAATACCTTGGCAATAGGAGCTAAACAATTAGTAGTACAAGAGGCGTTAGAGATTATGTGGTGCTGGTCCGGTAGATATTTATCTTCATTGACCCCCATTACAATAGTAATATCTTCTCCTTTAGCCGGGGCAGAAATAATCACCTTTTTTGCCCCCGCAGTCAAATGCCGGGAAGCTCCTTCCCTATCCCTAAAAAGCCCCGTAGACTCAACCACTATTTCTACTCCCAAATCACTCCAGGGAAGGCGAGAAGGGTCTTTTTCGCTCAGTACTTTTACTTTTCTATCTTGGGCTAAAATAGTATCATTTTCTACCTTCACCTCTGGTAATATGCCATGAATCGAGTCATACTTTAACAGATGAGCCAGGGTTTTAGCATCGGTGATATCATTTACTGCTACAAAATCTATATCTTGATCTTCTAAACCTGCTCTAAAAACAATTCTTCCAATCCTTCCAAATCCATTAATTCCTACTTTTATAGTCATTATTTTTCCTCCTTATTTTTAAAATTAGTACTTTTTGGTTAGTAGCCTAACTAGTTCTCTGGTAAATAAAATAGGTTATATTTCTGGAGATTGCTTCGGTCGCCCTGCCCCCTCGCAATGACATTTTTATTTGGTCATTGCGAGGGGAGCACTCAAATAATATTGAGTGCTCCCCGTGGCAATCTCATAACTATCCCACCTTAGTTAGCAGGGCACTGGCTAACTAAACTTTAAATCTTTTACGCAAATTAGAAGGCGGTATCTTTAACCTTTCTCTATATTTAGCCACGGTTCGACGAGAAATTATCACCTTCTCCTTCTTGCTTAATAATTCTGCCAATTTTTGGTCACTCCACGGTTTTAAGGGATCTTCCCCTTCGATATAGTCTTTTATTAACTTTCTAACTCTATCCGAAGAAACTACCTCCCCCCTTTCTAAACCAATTCCCTTAGAAAAGAAAAATTTCATTTCGAAAATTCCTCGGGGTGTTTGAATAACTTTATTACGAATTGCCCGGGATACGGTAGATTCGTGGATACCCAAACGAGCGGCAACTTCCTTTAAAGAGAGCGGCTTAAGGTATAAAATACCTTGCTCCAAAAATTCCTTCTGGTAATCGATCAAAATTTCGGCAATCTGAGAGATGGTTTTTTTTCTTTGTTCTATCCCCTTAATCAAAAATTTAGCTGATTGTAATTTTTCTTTAATATATTCAAGGGTTTCTTTTGTTTCAGTTGCGGAGGATCCATATCTTTTAAGCAATCCTTCACCATTATCAGCACGAGAAGGATCGACATCGATCTTATCTTTGTGCAGGATGCTCTCATATAAAGAACTTATCCTTAGCGGAGGTAAGTAACCCTCATTCAGGACTATCAGGTAACTATCTTCTACCTTTATAATCGTTAAATCAGGAATAGTATATCTGATTTCTTTAAGATTGCCTATCTTTCTCCCTGGTCTGGGATCAAAATTTTTTTTAATTATATCGGCTAAAGCTTGAACTTCCCCTACAGAGAGATCTAAAGCTTTAGCAATTTTAGGATAGGCTTTAACGGCTAAATCACCTAAATAGTCTTTGATTATCTTTTCAAGATAAGCATCATTAATATTCAGGTATTTCGCCTGCAGCAATAAACATTCTTCTAGATTCCTTGCCCCTATTCCCGGCGGGTCAAAACTTTGAATTAAAAACAATATTTCTTCTACCTTATCTATTTCCACCCCCAGATCGCCAGCGACCTCTTCCAAACTCACCGTTAAATAACCATCATCATTGAGATTGCCTATTAAATACTCTCCAATCTTATAATCTATCTCCTCATTTACCGCAATACCCAACTGAGTTAATAAATATTCGGGCAAGGATTCACTATAATAAAAGAAATCTTCGAAGGTCTTTTCTTTTTCCGCAACTGCTTCTTTTAAAAAATTCTGGTTATCTTTTTTCTTTAAATAACTTAGCTGTTCCTCCCAATCATCCTTTCTGGTTCCCTCTGGTTGGTTAAGTCTACTATCACTGCCGCTTGGACCTTTATAGTTTTCCTTTTCTCTGATTTCTCCTATTTCTTCTCCCTCAGCATCTCCTTGCTGCTTAATTTCTAATAAGGGATTTTCTATTAATTCTTTATCTATTAAACCTCTTAATTCCACCAGATCCAAGGACAATATGTTTATGGTCTGATACAATTGAGGGGTAAGCACTAACTTTTGTTTTAGTGCTAGTTCATATTTCATATTTTTCATATTGGCAAACTCATTTACCAAAAGTTACTTTACGACCTCGGAATTTTCCAAAAATTCTGAGGTCATCTTCTGGTCTCCTTTTAACTTTTCTTTTCGAAAATTAAATCCATAATAGTTTGGGCTAACTTATTGGAGTCATGCCGCGCTAAATTCTGGTCTACCCATAATTCTCGGTCGATCAATTTAACGCCGCTCTTTACTATTTCCGACTCATCAACTACTACCGGATACGAACCCTCTTCCGCATATTTCTTTTTTAATTCGGCACTAATCTCTGCCGTATTTACTATTATATAATCAATACTAGGGGAACCCAAATACTTTTCCACTTCCCTTAAATGTTGGGAGGCAGTATAATCATCGGTCTCTCCTGGTTGGGTCATTACATTACAGACATATATTTTTATCGCTTTTGAGTTAACAATGGCTGAGGGTATCCCTTCTACTAGGAGATTGCAGATTACGCTCGTATAAAGGCTACCCGGCCCTAACACAATCGCCTCGGCCTCTTCCAAGGCCTTCAGGGTTTCCGGTAAGGGTAATACTGGCGAAGGCTCTAAGTATACCTTATCAATAACTCTGCCACTCTGGGTTATCTCCGTTTCCCCTTTTATCGTGGTCCCTTCTTTCATTTTCGCTGACAGAGTAACATTTTCCAGAGAAGAAGGTAAAACTTTACCGTGAATAGCCAATATTTCACTGGACTTCTTTATCGCCTTGATAAAATCGCCACTCACTTCGGACATGGCCGTAATAAATAAATTTCCAAAACTATGACCCTTCAAACTACCATGGGTAAAACGGTATTGAAAAAGCCTTTTCATTAGCGGCTCAACAGTAGCTAAGGCCACCAAACAATTTCGGATATCTCCGGGAGGCAGGACCCCTAACTCTTCTCTTAACCTTCCTGAACTTCCACCATTATCAAATACCGTTACCACTGCAGTAATATAGGAAGTAAACTTTTTTAAACCGCGCAAGAGCACCGCCAGACCTGTCCCCCCTCCAATAGCCACTATCTTCGGACCTTTATTTAATTGACTCTGGCTATCTAAGGTCTTCATCATTCGCCTTCGTTTTTATTTCTTCTTTTTGTATATCTCGGTGCTTTACTAATATTTTGTAGCCCTTTTCTCGCAAGTATCTGGCCAACCTATCTATTAAAACTACCGAGCGATGCCTTCCCCCGGTACAGCCAAAGGCAATAGACAGATAAGTTTTGCTCTCCTTAAGGTAATAAGGGATCAGATATTCTATTAAAGCAAAAAATTTTTCTTCAAAATGCTGAGTTACGGGAAATTGGGCTACATAGTCTTCCACCTTAGTATTAGTCCCCGGCAAAGCCCTTAATTCTTCTACATAAAAAGGGTTGGGAATAAATCTCACATCAAAAACAATATCCACATCAATAGGAAGGCCATGTTTATAACCAAAAGAAATTAGGTTGATTTGAACCTCCTGTTCTTTTCTTTGGATAAAATTTCTAACGATTTCGTTACTCAACTGTTTGGGAGTTAAATGGGAAGTATCTATGATCAAATCAGCTTGTGATCTTAACTCCTTTAATTGCTCCCTCTCGGCTTGAATATTTTCTAAAATACTACCCGAAATATTTAAAGGATGCTTTCTCCTGGTCTCACTAAAACGGCGGACTAACACTTCATCACTGGCCTCTAAAAATAATATTTCGCGATTAATTCCTAACTCTTCTAAATAATCGAGCGCCTGGTATAAATCCTGAAAAAAAATCCCCCCTCTTATATCGATTACTACCGCAATTTTAGACAGTTTTCCTTCTGATTTCAGGCACAGCTCAGCAAATTTAAAGATGAGCTGAGGAGGAATGTTATCTACACAGAAAAAACCAGAATCTTCAAAACACTTAACCGCGACACTCTTCCCTGCTCCCGATAGTCCAGTGATAATTACAAATCTCGTTTTATCCACTTATTTCTTATACCTCCTATTAAGCCGTTAGTTAATAGTCGATAGTCGTTAGTATTTAGTTAGTTAGTTAGTTAGCCATTTGATATTAATTCATTAACTAACTAACCAGGTAACCACCTAACCTAACTAACCGCTAATCACATACTTTCGGGGGCTGAAATCCCCAAAATCTTAAGCGTACTAGATAACACTATTCTAATGCAATCCACTAAGACTAGACGCGCCCGGCTTAATTCTTCGTCATCAGTAATTACCCGGTGCACGGTATAATACCTATGAAATAGAGAAGCTAATTCATAAAGGTAATTGGTTAAAAGGTGCGGCCTCCAGGTTAAAGCCGCCTTTTTAATTACTTCTTTTAATAAGGATAGTTCTTTAATTAAGGCCAATTCCTCCTCTTCACTTAGCCGTTGAAGATTAACCTTCTCTTTTCTATCTAGGCTTAATCCCGCCTCTTTAGCCTTCTTTATTATACTACAGATCCGAGCATGGGCATACTGCACATAATACACTGGATTTTCCATTGATTGAGATTTGGCCACATCGAGGTCAAAGTCAGTATGACTATCATAACTCTTCATTAAAAAGAAATAACGCGCTACATCTCTCCCTACCTCTTCGATCAAATCTCTTAAGGTAACAAATTCTCCCCCTCGAGTAGACATTCCCACTTCCTTACCCTCTCTTATTAGAGTTACAAATTGCACAATTAATACCTCTAAAAAGTCTGGGGGATAACCTAAAGCCTGAAGGGCTGCCTTCATCCTCTTGATATAACCGTGGTGATCGGCACCCCAAATATCTATTACTTTATCAAACCCTCGCTGATACTTATTTTGGTGATAGAGGATATCCGAGGCAAAATAAGTAGGTACACCATTCTCTCGAATTACTACTCGATCTTTTTCGTCACCGAAGGTGGTAGTCTTTAACCAGAAGGCGCCCTCTTTTTCATACAGAAATCCTCTTTGTTTAAGTAATTCCACCATTTCCGAGAGCTTATCCTCTTCATAAAGTGACTTTTCGCTAAACCAAACATCAAATTCTACTCCAAAATCGTTTAGGTCTTTTTTAATCCCCGCTAAAATGCTCTGCAAAGCAAAACTTTTAAAAAATTCTCGACTCTCCTGGTCATCTCTCCCTTTATACTTATCTTGAAATTTAGCTATTACTTCCTGGGCTATATCCTTAATATATTCTCCCTTATAGCCATCAGAAGGGAATTCCCTTTTCTCCCCTAAAAGTTGATGGTAGCGGGTCTGTACCGATTGTCCTAAAAGGTCAATCTGCCTCCCCTGATCGTTAATATAATATTCTTTTTCTACTTTATAGCCGGCCTTTTTTAATATATTGCTTAAGGAATCTCCCACCGCCGCACACTTTCCATGCCCCACATGTAATGGTCCAGTGGGGTTGACGCTGACAAACTCAACCTGGATCCTCTTCCCTTTACCCAGATTTAGCTCACCATAATCTTCTCCCTTTTCCCTGATCTCTTCTAAGTTTTGGAAGAGCCAGTTTTCCTTTAACCAGAAGTTTATAAATCCTGGTTCAGCAATCTGCACCTTATCTATAATGGTATTTTGGGTCTCCAAATTATTTACAATCAGGTTAGCCACTTCTAATGGCTTTGTGCTTACTTCTCGAGCTATTTGCAGGGCAATATTAGTGGATAAATCACCATGGGATTTGTTTTTAGGGACTTGTAAGTTTATCTGGGGAGCCTCTTTAAGCGGAAATCTCCCCTCTTTTATATTTTTTTCGATAGAAGCAGATAAAAGTTCAATAATTTGCTCGGATAAATCAATTTTCATCGTCTAAATCCCTCTAAAATAATTAATCAGTTGATAGTGCATAAAAATGGTGCGCCCGAGAAGAGTCGAACTTCCAACCAAGGGCTTAGGAAGCCCCTGCTCTATCCATTGAGCCACGGGCGCACAATATCATTGTTTATTAATTATATATTATTCCGCACAAAAGTGGCAAGCACAAAAATGTCCCTCTTTTACTTCTTTCAATTCCGGCTCAACCTCCGCACATATCTTCCGCGCTTTAGCACAGCGGGGGTGAAATCGGCACCCTGCTGGCGGATCAGCTGGGCTCGGCACATCTCCCGACAAGATAATCCGTTCCTTTTTATAGTCGGGATTAGGGACCGGGACAGCAGAAATAAGAGCCTGGGCATAAGGATGTAAAGTATTACTAAAAAATTCCCTTTTATCGGCGATTTCAATTATTTTCCCTAAATACATCACTATTACTCGGTCACTGATATATTTTATCACACTAAGGTCATGAGCGATAAAAAGGTAAGTCAAGTTGTATTCTTCTTGTAAATCCTTAAGCAGGTTTATAATTTGTGAGCGGATAGAAACATCCAGGGCTGAAACTGCCTCATCACACATTATTATTTTGGGCTCCAGAGCTAGGGCTCGAGCTATGCCAATCCTCTGTCTCTGCCCGCCACTAAATTCGTGAGAAAAGCGGTCCATATACTCCGCTGGGATACCTACCCTTTCTAAAAGTTCTCCCACTCTTTTATATCTTTCCCGCGTATTTTTAAAAAGATTATGGGTCAACATGCCTTCGGCAATAATATCCTTTACCTTCATTCGGGGGTCGAGTGAACTATAAGGGTCTTGAAAGATTATCTGCATATTTTTTCTCTCTTTTCTCATCTCACTTTTCTTTATTTTGCTTAGATCCTTACCCTCAAAGATTATCTGACCTTTAAGGGGCTCTTCCAATCTCAAAATAGTTAGAGCGGTGGTAGTCTTACCACAACCCGATTCCCCTACCAGGCCCACGGTCTCGCCTTTATATACTTCAAAGGAGATATCATCTACCGCCTTGATCCAACCTACCGTCTTTCTAAAAACCCCTCTTTTTATCGGGAAAAACTTGACCAGATTTTTAACTTGCAACAGGGCTTCGGTCATCTTTTCTTATACCTCTCCTACTAAAAGACCTTCTTTTGCTTCTTTGCTTACCCTTTCTACATTCCAACACCGGACTGAATGCCCTTCTTCTACCTTAACTAGAGAGGGTTCCTCTTCTTTACATCTCTCCGTTACAAACCTACATCGGGGATTAAATTTGCATCCGGCAGGAAAATGTAAGGGGTCGGGGACTACACCAGGTATGGCATTTAATCTCGGAAGCTCCAGATCCAGGCGAGGGATAGAAGTCAACAGACCAAAAGTATAAGGGTGCAGGGGGTAATAGAAAATTGTTCTCTTATCGGTATATTCCACCACTTTACCCGCATACATTACCGCTATTCTATCGGCTATCTCCGCAATAACTCCCAGGTCATGAGTGATCATTATCAATGCCCCCTTGAATCCTTGTAAAAGAGATCTCATTAAATCCAGTATCTGGGCTTGAATAGTAACGTCCAGGGCGGTAGTAGGTTCATCAGCAATAAGTAAGGAGGGGTCACAAGACAGCGCCATAGCAATCATCACCCTCTGTCTCATCCCCCCGCTTAATTGATAGGGATATTCGTTTACCCTCTGTTCGGGTAAGGGTATCCCCACTTTTTTTAGCAATTCTATCGACCGGTCTCTCGCCTCCTCTTTACTCATCTTAAAATGGGCCATCAGTGCTTCGGATATTTGAAATCCCACCGTTAATATAGGGTTTAAAGCGGTCATCGGCTCTTGAAAGATCATCGCGATCTCTTTTCCTCTTATCCTTCTCATCTCCTCTTCGCTCTTCTCTAATAAATTTTCCCCTTTAAAAATTACTTCTCCCCCCACTGTTTTTCCCGGATAATCGAGTAATTTCATGATCGAAAAGGCGGTAACACTCTTCCCACAGGCAGATTCACCCACAATACCCAGAGTTTCCCCCTCATAGACTTCAAAATCTACTCCATCCACCGCTTTGGCTATTCCTTCCTCCGTAAAAAAATAGGTTCTCAAGTCCTTAACTGCTAATAACAATTTTCCAGAATCAAGCATTATAGCTCACCTCTCAAACGAGGATCCAGTATATCTCTTAGGGTATCACCCACCAGGTTCCAGGCCAGCACGAAGAGCACGATGAATATTCCCGGGTAAAATACGGTATACCAGTACTGTCCGGCATGACCCGGGGCTCCAATAATCCAATTTCGGGCAAAACTTACCATTTGTCCCCAATCGGCATAGCCGACCGGTGCACCTACTCCCAAGAAACTTAAAGCAGCAGCAGTTATCACCATCGAGCCGATGTTCATCGTGGCCTGCACCATCACCGGGAAGATAGTATTAGGCAATAAATGTTTCCCGATTATTTTGACATCCTTAACCCCTAAGGCTTTAGCCGCCGTTACATAGGTCTCTTCTTTGGTAGCTAAAATACTCCCTCGGATGAGTCTCGCATATCCCATCCAGCCAAAGGCGATTAAAGCGATCATCACTTTATCTAAACCTCTCCCCAGTATCGTAGTTAAAACCATCGCTGCCACTAAAAAAGGGAAAGATAAAAATATATCGGTAATCCTCATTAAAATTTCATCTAGCCAGCCACCAAAATAGCCAGAAAAAGAACCTACCAAAATACCAATAAGGACGGAAATTATCACCGTAATTAAACCAACCCTAAAAGCAGTTCTCGTCCCCCAGATTAATCCGTAAAATATATCATATCCGCCCTCTGCTGTCCCAAAAATTGCCTTATCATATCTTACCTCTACCCCCATATAATCATAGATGGCTCTTATATCCTCGGACATAGGAAAACCAGGGGGTTGAGGATTCACCTCCCAGGACATTCGGGGGATCTGATAGGAATCATCAGTAAGGGGAGGGGCAATCAGGGGGGCAAAAAGGGCTATAATCACAAAGATAAATAAAAGGATTATTCCGATAAGGGAAGCAGTATTACTAAATAACTTCTTTAAGGTTCTATTCATCCTCTTTTTCTCACTCTAATCTTACTCGAGGATCTATCAGGGCGTAAGATATGTCCACTATTAAATTACCTAAGACCATAAGGGTAGCAAATAATAGGGCAAAGCTAATTACTGAACTATAATCTAATTGCTGGGCTGAGGAGGCGACCCAAAAGCCTAAACCAGGGTAATTAAATATCGTTTCGGTAATGACTACCCCCCCTAACATCCCTATAATTTGCATTCCGGCAACCGTTACTACGGGGATTAAGGCATTTTTCCGGGCGTGTAGGTGAATGACGGTGTGTTCATCCACTCCTTTAGCTCGGGCAGTTCTGATATAATCTTTTCTTAAAGTATCTAACATACTGGAACGGGTTATCCTCAATAATTCCGCCCAGGAGATGTAAGACAAAGTAAGGATCGGGGCAATAAGATGTCTTAAGGCATCTAAAAACATCGGGATATTGCCATTTAACAAAGCATCAATAGTAATTAAGTGGGTATAACTTCGAAAATCAGGGCTGGTATATAAGATATTTTGGGCCCAGGTGCTTAATCTACCAGGGGGAAACCATTCCAATATTCCATAAAATATAAATAAAATTAATAAACCAAAAATAAAAGTGGGTAAAGACCAACCGACTATAGCCGTTACCCTGATGGTCTGATCTAACATATCATTGTGGTGGACGGCGGAGATTACCCCTAACCAGATCCCCACTAACACCACCGGGATAATGGAATACAACACCAGTTCTAAAGTAGCAGGAAATCTTTGAGTAATGGCTTCCCATACCGGTTGATTAGCCGTTTGTGACCAGCCCAAATCAAAGTGAATTATCCTTTTAATCCAATTAATATATCCTAAAGGAAAGGGGTCATCCAGATGATACTTATCTATCAATCTTTGTACTGATTGAGGATTTTTTAAAGTAGCCGGGTCATGGACATAAGTAGCTAATCTTTCCATCGGGCTTAAAAGAGAAAAGAGACAAAAAATAAGGAAAGTCACCCCCAATAAAATTATGGGTAATAATAATAATCTTCTGATAATATAGGATAGCATTTATTTAGTTTTATCTCCTTGAAATACTCTGGAGTAAAGGTTTAAACCTTTACTCCAGAGTTAAGGTTAAAGGATTAGCTAATAGCTAATAATTAATCCTATTTTCCTCTTCATTTCTCTTCACTTTTAGACAGACTGTAAAAATCTGCACCGGCCGGCTGACTGGGCATTATGGGGTTATGATACCAGCCCTTAACCCAGGTTCTTTCCACATGATGACCAATGGGTTGATATATATAAAGAGAAATAGCCTGGTCATGAGCTATCCTGGTCAATTCTTGATAAATTTCTGCCCTCTTTTCACTATCGCTTTCTTTTAAAGCCTGTTCAATTAAGGGGTCAACATTTTCTCGAGCAAATTCTCGATAAGCTTCACCAAAAAAACCACTATAATCACCCTTGCTCCCCATATAAACCGGGACAAAATTATGAGGATCGGGATAGTCTGCTAACCAGCCGATAGTATAGATAGGAAGTTTCTCGGTAAGGAAGGCCTTTAAGTAAGCAGACCATTGTATTCCTACCGGGGTAATTTCAAATTTGGGATTAATCATTTTAGCATAAGTGGAAAGCATATCACAAGCTGCTTTACGCACATCGTTTCCTTCATTGTAGAAGATATTAAATTTGCAACCCTTCTCCCAGAGTTGTCCATCCCAGGCTTTCTGGAATTCCTCTTTAGCCTTTAATAAGCTAAATTCATAGAACAAAGATGGATCCTCAGAGTATCCTAACAAAGGTTTGACTATCGGGCCGGGGTTCCTTATGGCTTGACCTTTGGCTACCTTATCAATGAATATTTCATAAGGAAATAAATGAGAAAATCCTTTCCTCACGTGGATATCCGAGAAGAAATCCGGGGGTATCCCTTCCCCGTCTAATTTTCCGCTCCCGATATAGGTATTACCTTCGGCATTGATGGTCCAGGGGAACATACTTACCACATTGCTTAAAGAAGGCAACCCTTTTACTACCCTTACCCCTTCTAATCCTTCCACCTCACTTAAATATTGAATGGGGACATAAACGAGATCAGCATCACCGGTCTGGAGCATTAATTTTCTGGTAGTCCATTCATTTACATACTTGATTTGAACATTTTTAATCTTGGCCGGCCCTCTCCAGTAATCATCAAATCTCTCCAGCATAACTATTTCTTCTGGAACCCACTTCTTTAAAATAAAGGAACCAGTCCCATTTTCAATATTATAAAGAGGGTCATTTTCGCATTCGGGGTCATGATATTTCCACCAGCCCTCGGCCTGGCCATCCCAGCCACCCTGCTCTATAGTCCATTTTTGGTTAATGATCCCTCCCCAGCCACCAGAATGAGCAAGAATACTTAAGAAAGGACCGTAAGGTTGGGCTAAATGAAATATCACTTTGTTGCCGTCGCTTTCTACTACTTTATCTACATAATCGGTAATAACTTTGATCATCGCTTCCCGGTAATCAGGCTTAAGCTCTCCTCTCGGGTCTCCATTTACAAATAAATCACTATAATTTTCTACCCCAGCAACTTCCACCGCTATTTCCTCGATACTATGGACCCCCAGTAAAGGTTCAAAAAGCATCCACATCGGCCCACCCGCTCTATCAAATATTAAACCTCTCTTAATACTATAAACTACATCTTCCGGAGTAAGAATATCCCCATTATGAAATTTAACCCCTTCTCTTATAGAAAAAATATAAGTTAAACCATCTTCGCTTATCAATCCATTTTCTACGGAAGGGACTTCGGTAGACAACATAGGGACAAATTCAGATACACTCTCTCCCTTATAATCAATCAAATTATCGTAGAGATGGTATATAACCTCACCGCTTGCCGTATCGTAACTCCAGTGGGGGTCCATCGTCTCCGGTCCCCCTATTGCCGCATAGATTATAGTATCAGGATTTTTTACCTCGGCAAAGCTAAAAGCAGTAAATATCAGCACTAAAGCCATTATTAACCCTATTCCTAAAAGGTTACGTTTCATAAAATCTCTCCTTTAAAAATTTTTAATTAATTTTCCTTAATTAACTTACCTTAAGCCATAAACCTTTATATTTCCTGCTTACACCTCCTTTTTTAAAATTTTTCCCTTCCTCTTAACCTTTCCCTCTCACTCCGCCTAAAAATTTATTCCTTTTTAACTTTGGATTAAAACCTTTCTTGTTCATTACTCCTTTAAGATAATTCATATAATCCTTTTTCTGCTCCATCACCCTTATCTTCTCTTTTTTAAGCCATTCTTCTCTCTTTTTCTTCTCTATTTCTTCTTCTCTATTTTCTGTTTCTTGGCTCGGGTCTAGACCTTTTTTCTCTTCCATCTTGCCCTCCTTGTTTAGGGTTGGCCAGTTAGCCAGTTAAAGCAACGGGCTAACTGGCTAACCACTATACTAATAAGAAATTTGCCCTGAATTTAACCAGGTTAGGTAATTTTACTCCGTTTAACAAATCGTCCAATTCTTTTCCGCTTAAAGTTTCTCTTTCTATCAAATTACGGGCAACCTTTCTTAATTTGTTTCTATTTTTAGTCAAAAGATTTTTAGCTTGCGTATAGGCCTCTTCAATAATTTTTCTAACTTCTTTATCTATTTTATTGGCAATCTCCTCACTGTAATCCCGTTGTTCCGCCAGATCCCTCCCTAAAAATATTTCATGTTCCTTACGACCTAAAGTAATAGGACCTAATTCTTCACTCATACCAAATTCGGTTACCATCTGCCGGGCAATCTTAGTAGCTCTTTCTAAGTCATTTTGCGCCCCGGTAGTAACATCCTTAAAGATAAGATCTTCGGCTACTCTCCCCCCCAACAGAACGGCTAACCTATCCATTAATTCTGCCTTACTGATTAAATATCGGTCCTGGGTAGGAAGCTGTAAAGTGTAACCTAAAGCAGCATTACCCCGCGGGATGATAGAAATTTTATGTACCGGATCAGTATTGGGCAAAAGTCTCGCCACTAAGGCATGGCCCGATTCGTGATAAGCGACTATTTCTTTTTCTCTTTCGCTAATTAATCTACTCTTTCTTTCCGGCCCAGCAATAACTCGATCGATAGCCGCTTCTAATTCTTCCATTCCAATTTCATTTTTTCCTTTTCTCGAAGCTAATAAAGCGGCTTCGTTCACTAAATTGGCTAAATCAGAACCTACAAAACCCGGCGTTCTTCGAGCTAAAACTTTAACATCCACCTCCTTGGCTAAGGGTTTCCCCCGGAGATGGACCTTCAAAATTTCTTCCCGACCCAGTATATCCGGTCTATCTATTACAATCCTTCGGTCAAATCTCCCCGGTCTTAACAAAGCGGGATCTAAAATATCAGGACGGTTGGTAGCCGCCACTACTATAACCTCGGTATTCTGGTCAAAGCCATCCATTTCCACTAACAACTGGTTTAAGGTCTGTTCTCTCTCATCATGCCCTCCGCCTAAACCCGCACCACGATGTCTACCTACCGCATCAATTTCATCGATAAAAACAATGCAGGGGGCACTCGCTTTGGCCTGTCTGAACAGATCTCTGACCCGGGAAGCTCCTACTCCTACAAACATCTCCACAAAGTCAGACCCGCTGATATTGAAGAAAGGCACGCCGGCTTCACCTGCAATAGCTCGTGCTAGTAAAGTTTTACCGGCTCCCGGTGGTCCATAAAGCAAAATTCCTCTGGGTATTTTAGCCCCTAATTTCCTGAACTTGGAGGGGTTTTTCAAGAAATCTATTACTTCTACCACTTCTTCTTTAGCCTCATCTACCCCGGCAACATCTTTAAAAGTTACCTTGGGGACTTTTTCGTCTACCACTTTGGCTTTACTTTTACTAAAGGACATTACCTTGTTCCCTCCGCCCTGCATCTGCTGCATCATAAATACCCAAATCCCCACTATCAAGAGGATAGGCAGTAAAGAAGAAAGTAGACGCATCCACCAGGATAGTTCCGCTGGGGGTTTTACCTCTATGACTATATTTTTACTGCGAAGTATATTGATGAGCTCTGGATCGTCGGGGGCATAGGTAGAAAATCTGGTCCCATCAATTAAAGTGCCGGCTATAGAATTGTCTACGATAGTAACTCTGGAGACATTATTGGCCTCTACTTCATTCAAAAATTGGGAATAAGTAAATTCTTGAACCGTACTAACTTGGGGTTGAAAAAATGAACTTATAATGGATACGGCTATAATGAGGACCAAGAGGTATAAACCCATATTTTTATAGCCTTTATCCCCTTTAAAATTTCCTTTATTAAGATTTGCCATTTTATCTAAGAAAAACCTTCCTTTTCTATTTTTTAAGCTATCTGGTATAGTAATTATATAATAATACCAGTAAAGCTTGCTGTAAACTAATTTTAGCATAATTTTCAAATAAAAACAAACCTATCCAGGGAAAGTTGGCCAGTTTTCCAGTTAGCCAGTTATTCGGTTAAACAGTTAGTTAGTTAAATTATTTAGTGGCTATCAGTGAACAGAGGTAATAGCCTAAACCTTTCCCCTATCTTACTAATGATTACCCGGTCCTTAACTAGTGAACTGGCTAACTAAGGTAAATCTTCCTCATATATTTGCGGATTAAGAGTAAAAATATAAGGGACATTTCTAAATTTTCCGGCGTAATCCAGACCGTAACCTACTACAAATTTATTCGGTATCTCAAATCCTAGATAATCTATCTTAATTTTGGCTTTCCTTCTCTCACTTTTACTTAACAAAGTGCATACTTTCAAGCTGGCAGGTTTACGGGATCTTAGTATTCGCAGTAAATAATCAAGAGACAAGCCGGTATCTACGATATCTTCTACTACCAGGACCTCTTTACCCTCAATAGTTTCATCTAAGTCCTTCAATATCCTCACTACTCCCGAAGATTCGGTAGAGGCTCCATAGCTGGAAATAGCTATGAAATCAAAGATTACCGGTATAGAAATGGCACGTGCCAGATCCGCCATAAAGATTACTGCCCCCCTTAATACCGTGACAAAGACTACCTCTTTATTCTGGTAATCTTCGGTAATTTTTTTACCTAATTCTTTGACCTTCTCCTTAATTTCTGCTTCCGTAATCAATATCTTCTCAATTTCTCCATTATTTAACATCTTTATTCTCTTCGCCCCCTTTAATTTAGCTATCTACAATATCTAAATCAAAATATAAATAGCTAAAAGTCCAACCTTTTACTTTTGCTCTTTATATTGAGAGATAATACTTTTTTAGTGTGGGGGGTAATCCTTACCCGATGATCCAATCTCATCCCCACTATCCATAAGATCTGGTCCTCCCTATCTACTAAAAGGGGGATTAAACCTCGCTGGCTTTTAGGCACTTTATAATCAATAAAAAAATCCTTAACTTTTTTTTCGCCCTTCATTTTTAAAGGATGAAACTTATCCCCTGCTCTTCTATTTCTTAATTTTAGAGGAAGTTTAACCTGGTCATAATCCATAAGTTCGTTAAACTCCCTCTCAGATTTTTCCCTCTCCTTCTTCTCATAATAATTCTTCTTATAATAAAAAGAAGGGTCTACTTCTAGCTGGCCTAATATCTTCGCTTCTACTTTTAGTCCTAGCAGATTAATCTTGGTACTCCCAGGAACAGCTATCGGGTACTCCCACTCCCGGCGTGGTTCAGCAGCTCTCCCCCCGGGAGAGATACCAACTTCAAAAATTTTATCTTTATTTTTTTTATAAATAATAAGCTGCTGATAAATCTTTTTAACCTTTAAACCAGCCGGAAGAGTTATCTCCTTCTCGCCCCCTCGACTTTCGATAAGTCTTAATACTTCCTCACTATGGACAAAGCTAATAGCCTGCAGGTCCCCCTTCACTACTTCAATAGCCTTGCGGATAATCCTTCTTTTAAATACCAGAGGGAGTAAATTTAATTGATTTAAATCAATAACTACTTTTTCCCGGTCAGTTACTCTGGTAGTCTCTTTAAATCTTACTTCCGTCTCTTCCTCGAGATAGGCAGAAACCTCATTAACTACTCGGGAGAGTTGTAACAGGATATTTTTTATATTTTTATTATATTCCGCCGTAAGCAGAGGTAAAAGCTCTAATCTAATCTTATTTCTAAAATAGATGGCCTCTTTATTGGTAGAATCTATCCGATACTCTAGCTTATGTTCCCGACAATATTCTTCAATCTCTTCTCGGTAGCAATCTATTAAAGGCCGGATTATTTTACCACGTACCGCCGGGATCCCCCGCAACCCTTCCAAGCCACTCCCCCTTAAAAATCTCATCAAGACAGTCTCAGCCTGGTCATTAGCATTATGCCCTAAAGCAATTTTATCCGTTCCAAATTTTTTAGCCATCTCCTCATAAAATAGATAGCGATATTTTCGGGCTGTCTCCTCCAGTGTCCATCCTTCCTCTTGGGCAATTTTCTTTAAATCCAAAGGACAACTTTTGATTTCGTAGGCTAAATTTAAGTTTTCGGCTAAATTCTTCACCAGATTAGCATCTTTATTCGCTTCCTCCCCCCTTAAGCGATGATTGAGATGGGCAACATGGAGAGAAAGATTATACTCCTCTCGAAAAGAATATAGTATTTGTAATAAAGCTACCGAATCGGGGCCGCCGGATACCCCCACCAGAATTTTGTCCCCAAAAGTAAGCATCTCATTTTTTTTGATGGTCTCTCTTACTTTCTCTTCTAACATCTAAGTCCCCTTACTATTAGAGGCCTTTACTTGGAAAGGCCTCTAATAGATCTAGTACTATATTAATATTTTTATAATATTTGGTGGCGGTGCTGAGACTTGAACTCAGGACACTGCGGGTATGAACCGCATGCTCTAGCCAACTGAGCTACACCGCCTTGGATTAGTCGTTAATATATTAGTTAGCCAGTTCACTGGTTAGCTAGTTAACTGGCTAACTGGGGAACTCGCTAACTAATTAGTAGCAAAAAGACCTCTATCGCGGTGATTAAGAGGTCTGGAATAATGGTTGCGGGGGGTGGATTCGAACCACCGACCTTCAGGTTATGAGCCTGACGAGCTTCCTGACTGCTCCACCCCGCGTCGTATTTTTATCTTAAGGTAAGTGCCGGAGGCCGGAATCGAACCGGCACGAACCTTGCGATCCCCAGGATTTTAAGTCCTGTGCGTCTACCTGTTCCGCCACTCCGGCAAGATTGTTTTCATTATATGCTAAATCTTTTTTCTCGTCAATAGAAATATATCTAAAAATAATATGGTATGTCAATAGCAAAACGAAGAAATATCAAGAAATAATGGCCCTATTAAATAAGGAGGAGACGAAAAAATAGAAAAATTAGAAGATAGATTTCTTAAACTTTTAGAAGCCAAAAAGGACCAAAAGAAAGCAAAGAGCCAAGAAAAACTCAAAGGTATAAGGGGATACAAGATGTTCAAGGGGAATCCTTCCCCTTGACAACCCCTTAAAGAAAAATACCTTTCAATTAAGAAAACTCTATCTTGTTGGTAAAACAAGATATCAGTAAAAAAGAGAAGTTTGTTTTATTTCCTTTTTTAATCTTAAGATAGCCGACACTTGATTTCAGTAACAGCGCTCAGTTCAAGTTAATTATAATTATATAGAATATACAGGCTACACCCTGTAAATCTGTTACTTTCATAATATATCCAATCTCCTTTCAGATTTCATAAAAAACCGGGGAAATTGGATTTAATCAAAGTAGCTTTGTCTATCTAAATGTGCTCCCCTTAATTGACCGCAGGCAGCTTGTATGGCCTGCCCTTTAGAGTATCTGACTGTCACTGGAATATTACTTTTCTTTAAAATTTGCTGAAAGGAGTATACCGCGGCTGGATCGGAAGGGGAAAGATTCACCCCCTCTTGGGCGGTCTGAAGGGGATTATAGATAATCAGATTTACTTTGGTATTAAAATCAGAAATCAGCTTACTCAACTTCTGCGCCTCATCAGCTGAATCATTGATACCCTTTAACATAAGATACTCAAAGGTTATCTGACGATTCTTCTTTTTCACGTACTCCCGACAGGTAGGAATTAATTGGCTGAGAGGATATCTTCGGTTTACCGGCATTAAATAATTCCTAAGGTTATCTTCCGCTCCATGCAGAGAAACCGAGAGCTCTACCTGCAGAGGATTATCCGCCAATTTTTTAATTCCGGGGATAATACCGCAGGTGGAGATGGTGATTTTCCGGGCACCGATATTCAACCCCTCCCGACCATTAATAATAGTAAGAGCTCTCATTAACTGTTCATAATTATTTAGCGGTTCTCCCATCCCCATAAATACCACATTATGAATGGCCTTGCCCGAGAGGCGTTGCACCGCCAAGATTTGCTCAACAATTTCGCTAGCTTCCAGGTTTCTCTTAAAGCCCTTTTGCCCACTAGCACAAAAAAGGCAATGCCAGAGGCAGCCTACCTGGGAAGAAAGACAAATAGTATTTCTCTCTCTAGAGGTGTTAGAGGTATCTCTGTGGGAAATGAGGACACTTTCAATAAGCTCTTTATCCTCAAGCTCAAAAAGAAATTTTACCGCCCCATCTTTTGATTCTTGTTGGGCAAGACAATTAAGGCTCTCCAGGTGAAAAAGGGATTCCAGTAGAGTGATTAAATTTCGGGGTAAATTTTTCATCTCTTTAAAGCTTTTGACCTTTTTCGGGTAAAGCCAATGAAAAATTTGCTTTGCCCTATAAGAAGGAAACCCTTCTTTTACTATTATTTCTGCTAATTCCTCCGCGGATAATCCGTGGATGTTTATCTTGGTCATTTTGGTAGTCGTAAATATCATCTTCTATTTAATAGTAATCTGCATAAACCTCAAATCTAAGGTCACCTCTGGGGACAAGTCGGGTAAGCTCATCTTTATGAGTCTCCCCCTACTCTCTTCCCCCATAATTTTTAAATTATTCTACTTGCTGCAGTATAACACATCCTAATATATTCTGGCTATATCCTTTAGACAAAGGACAGGATATCCACCAATCTGGAAATGGCTCATTTCAAGTTTATCTTGATTAACTTTATTCTACTTTTACAGAAAATATAACATGGACTCAAAAAGCTTGAGTCTTTTTGGCTAAACAGTTATGATATAGAAAAAAATGTATCTTAAGTAAAGAAAGTGTAGAGGAATTTTATATGGTAAAAAATCAAAAAAATCTGCCACTAAAAATAAATGCCTTAGGTCACGCTTATAATGATACTTATTTGTTTATTGTTCCTTTATTGTTACCATTTTTTCGTCTGGAATTCTCCTTAACTTATTTTCAATCTGGCCTTATTTTGACTCTTCAAGAAGCATTACGCTCTATTTCTTCTTTGGTATTCGGCTCAGTAGCAGATCGCTATGACCATAAATATTTAATTATCTCACTAGGGTTTATAATTTCCTCGGTACTCTTAGGAAGTGTTATCTGGCTTAGTAATACTACTTCCATAATTACTGCTTTACTACTTATGGCTATTTCCGTTTCTACCTTCCATCCGCTGGCCACAGCTATGGTGGGTGAAAAAGCTACAGCGGGCAAACAAGGTCGAGACTTAAGCCTGTTTTCAGCTGCAGGAACCCTTGGTTCAGTTATAATAAGCCTTTTGTTCGGTTGGCTAGTACAGATTTGGGGGTGGAGAACAACCTGTCTCATTATCGCCTTACCAGGATTCTGGCTCGGATGGTCCTACATCAAAATAAAAGAAGAAAAAATACAGAGGAAAGTAACAAATAGTAAAATAAACCATCGTAATTTATTAATAATCTATTTTCTTAGTAGAGGAATATTATGTTTGGGCACTAGAGTAATTTTTTCTTTTTTACCTGTTTACGTAACTTCTTATGTTGGATTAAAGGCGGGGTATTCTGCCTGGATTATCAGTATTTATTGCGGGGGGTTATTTATTGGACTGGTTTATGCTTATCGATTAACGGCTATACCAATTTTTATTAGCTTTTTACTTTATATTTTGCTTTATCAAAAGGCAGAAAAACAAGAAAGCCAGAGTAGGGATATCTCCTCTGTTCAATAAAATAAATAGGACTAATTCCGATAAAATATTCGAGAATAATTCTTCCCCTTGATAATTCATAACACTTGAATTAGCATCAAGTGCAATGCTTCGTGAGTAGAGCAACTAATAAAATCACAGGAAAAAAAGAAAAGTGCTATTGCTAGACTTGGCCCTCCTTATATAATTTTATAGTTTATAAAACAAACAAGGTTATGTCGTTTTATTCGCCTGAGTTTATATCTCTTTACCAAACCAGAGGGCAATCTCTCGCTTAGCCTCTTCGATTGATTCAGAAGCATGAACTAAATTGTATAATACCCTCCCTTCCGGAGTGGAACAATCAGGGGAATCGGTAGAAAAGTCGCCTCTTATGCTACCTAATTCTGCAAAAAGGGGTACGGTACTACCTACTATTTTTCTGGTTACCTCCACAGCATGATTTCCACTTAAGATGAGGACGATAACCGGTCCGGAAGTCAAATGCTCGATGAGCCATCCTCTGATTAGCTGGCCAATTTCTAAGGCCTCTTCGGTGCCTAAATCTTGCCTTAAGTCTAAATTGTACTTCTTATAAGTATCTATTGTTTTGCCACCAACCTTTCTAAGCCAGCTCTGGTTATCGGGATAATGCCTTTCTACTATTTCCCTGGCAGGTCTTAAAAGTTTAATCTCTTCTAATCTTAGCCCTACTCTTTCCAGGCGGGAAATAATTTTGCCTACCAGTCTTCTTTCCATCGCCTCTGGCTTGATAAGAACTAAGGTTTTTTCCATTTTAAAATCCTTTCTTCGTTCGACTCGAAATTTTTTCTTGCCAGCTCGGTGAGGTAATACTGCAACCTCATGCCTTGCCTCTCTCAAGTAACAGTTTGAAAAATAGCTAAATCCTGTATTTATCTTATAAATCTTCGGGTTTTTATTCCTTTTGAATCATCAATGCAGTTAATTCCAAAGATTGGGTAAATTCTTTTCCTTATCAATATCTGACCTATATCTGAAATGCCTCTCAAATTCGATAATTCGATTTACTTCTCTTTCTCGCCCTTATCCCTTATCTTATATTATTGAAAAGAGAAAACCTAATAATAGACCTAAAATGCTGATAGCGGTTAGAAATACGAGCACGACTTTAATGCCAAACTCTTTTCTTAAGACTAGAATAGTCCCCCAACTGGTGATTGGGCCCACCAGAAGTAATACCATCCCGGCTCCGAGGTTCATACCCTGGGAGATAAAGGCATGAACTAAAGGGACACTGGCAGTGGAGCAGATATACATTATTAAGCCAAAGATGAGGCTGAATAGGTAGCCGAAACCACCACCAAGATAATCTCCCACGAACTTTCCCACCGGTGTTACCGCTGCTACTAGGGCAGCAAGGAGAAGACCCAAAATTAACTCGGGCCCCATTTCTCTGACCATCTCTACAAAGGCATACCTGAAAACTGAACTCATCCTTTCTTTAGTACTTTTTCTCTCTCCTTCTTTTTCTTCTCCTTTTTCTTCTTCGGCGGCGTATTTCGCTGGTTCCTTCTCAAACACAGCCTGGCAATGGGGACAGCAGAAGTAGTAAGTCCTACCTTTATACTCTGTCCTTGTTGAATTACTCCTATCTACCCTCATTCCACAGACCGGATCTGTAGCAAGAGCCATCGCTTCTACCTCCCTCTTTGGTTCCCAGCGGAGGAAGTTCCCAATAGCCCCTACCACAAGCCCCATCAAGATTACAGCAAAGAAGATGAAGATGGTAAATTTTATCCCCAGAAGGGCAAAGCAGACTAAGAGAGCAGATATAGAGGTAGCCGGGGTAGCTACCAGAAAAGCTAAAACTGGCCCTAATTTTGCTCCTTTCTGGTAGAGACTAAAGGCTACCGGGAGAGACCCCCAGCAGCAGATGGGGAGCACTGTCCCGAGAAGGGTGGTATAAAGAAGAGGTTTTATCCCCCTATTTCCTAAGTGTTTTTCCACCCACTCTGCAGGGACAAACTCGTGGATTAAACCGCTTAAGAAAAACCCTATTATAACCCAGGGTAACACCTCGATAAAATAGTCTTTAAAGGTGAAAAGGAATTCTATTATCATCTCTTTCATATATTATTATCCTACCTCCAATTATTGGGTTATGTCGAGTATGCGTACAACGTATTTGTGCTGTCGAAGTCCAGTAATAGTTATCAAAAATCTATGGTTAAGAACTTGTTACTAATTTTTCTAATTGCAGTGGTGGTAAGTATTTTCCATCTTTATATGCCCTCATATTACCACCAGAAATTTCATCAATTAAAATTATCTTATTATTATCTTTGCTCCTGCCAAATTCAAGTTTAATATCATATAATTCGATTCCTTTATTAGCTAATACTTCTTTTATAATATTTCCGATCTTTCTGGTAAGCTCTTTTAATATTTGGTATTCTTCCTTAGAAAGTATTCCCATCATTTCAAGAGCATCTTCATTGATTAAGGGATCATTTCGTTCATCATCTTTCAGGGTAACCTCTACCAGTCCATCTAAAGGCTTTCCCTCTTCTATATAACTACCATAACGCTTTAAAAAACTGCCTACCGCCCTATACCGACAAATAACCTCCAGACCCTTTCCAAATACCACGGCTGGTTTTACAGTCATAGTAGCTTCCTCAATATTGGCACTGATATAATGGGTGGGGATGCCTTTCTCTTCTAACAGTTCAAAAAATAATTTAGACAATCTTAAGGCAGCCTTACCAGCTCCTGCTATGGTTAAGCCCACGGTATTAGCTCCTGGATCAAAAACTCCATTTTCACCGGTTACCTCGTCCTTAAACTTTAACAAATAATTTCCATCCTCTAACAAATAAACATCTTTTGTTTTTCCTTGATAAATAAGTTCCATTATTCTGTTACCTTCCTTAGGTTGGATTCCATGCTTGAATAAATTTTATCTTATTATTTTCCCCAAAGCAAATAAGTTTTTAAAATAAATAGGGGACGGTTCTCTGTTTCATATTTTTTTGAAACAGAGAACCGTCCCCTATTTTGCTGTTTTGCTATCTATTTACTAAAAATTAATAGCGTCTCCGGTTATTATCATGGAAATCTCTTCTTGGTTTTTGTGGTCTGGCTTCATCAATCTTCAGAGGACGGCCATTAAATTCAGTATCGTTCAAAGCTTCCATGGCTTTCTGAGCTTCTTCAGTAGAAGACATTTCTACAAAACCAAAGCCTTTGCCTTCGATAATATTGACACTTTTGACAGTGCCCTGATTAGTAAAAAGCTCTTCCAGTTGCTGATTAGTGACAGAATAACCTAAATTTCCCACATACAACTTACTACCTTGCATACCTTTAACCTCCTTCTTAATAAATATTTTTATTTTCCCAGTAACATTTAAATTTAGAGGTAAAGTATCACAAGATAGTAAAAGGGTCTCTAGAATTTTAGATATTACTGTGCATCAACCCTTAAGTTAATAAGGTTGATCCTCGTTTCCTCTCTCTCCCCCCTTAAAAAGAGAGGAGATTACGATGAGGGTATCAAATATATTATTTCTTACTTAGATACCCACGCCCTTACAGGCGGGGTGCTCACTATTTCAAGCTCTGCGGGGGACGGTGCCCTCATCTTCATCTTTACAGTTGGGGAGCTCCTGCTTGCTTTAAAAAAGAACTTTTTATAATGTAAATTTTAAAAAATTCCGATACTACAAAAATTCATTCTTAATATTTGTAGCTATTCCCCAATGATAACTCATTATACATCAAATAGAACAAATGTCAAGCAATAGTTATCTTTTTAGTTTTATCAAATTAATCAGCTAAAAGGACACTCTATCCACGGGTAGCTCTCCTATCATATTAGAACCAAGCTCATAATTGTCCCAAAGATACCCTTACTGAATTATTTTGTTTTTTAGTTGACCTTTAAATCATCTCAGTCATTACGATAAATAAAGCCAGGACAATCCCCAGCACAAAGGCAAGGGTAGAATGTTTTTTTTCATATCCTCTTGCCTCCGGTAGTAAATGAGAAGCAGATAGGTAGATCAAAACACCTACCACAAAACCAAGGAATAAGCCTAAAAGAGAAGGACTTAGTTTAGAAACAAAAGGATAGGCCACCAAGGCTCCCAGCGGAGTAGTTAAGCCTGACATTAGGAAGGCAAGCAGTGCTGCTCTCTTCGCACTAAATTTACCTTCTATTAAAACTGAAAAGGTAATAACCCCTTCGGCAAATTCATGGACTACTAAACCTGTTCCGGCCAAAAAACCGGTAAGGATGCTGGAACTAAATGTTACCGCATAGGTTACCCCATCAACAAAGGAATGAATGGCTATGCCCTCTACTGCGGTGATACCAAAGGCCAGCGACTTTTGCTTAGTTCTTTCTTGAATAATTTTATTACTGAAAAACATAAATAGGAAACCGACCAAGGCGGCAAAACCAGCATATATATTTTTTTCCACTGCTTCTGGGAAAACTAATATTAAAGGGACCGAAATTAAGAGCCCGGCCGCAAAACACATAAAATAAGCATTTGCTCTTTCTGCCAATTCCTTATTCTTATAAATCGTTATTATCCCCAGGCCATTAACTATTACCGCAAACAGGGCAAAAAGGACTATCCAGGTAAAAGTGCTAAACTTAAACATATTTTCTGTCTCCTCATTGCTTATATTTATTGCTTTAGTTTAATACTCAGGAAACTAATAAGCAAATGTTTTTTACTTCTAAATCTTTAATTATCGCCCCCTGACTTCCTATTTTTAATCTAACTAGATAAAATATGCTAAAATAGTAGGTAATAAATCAACCAGTGAAGTAGCATTAATATTATCTAAGCAAAGAAATTATCAAGCATAAATGAAAAAGGGGTTAAATGCAAATTGCAGATAGGTATTGACTGGGGGTGCCAACAATAAGGTAATGACCATCATTAAAGAAATACAAGCAAAGACTATTCTCTCTAAATCAAAAGTCTACAAATATGTTATTAATCCTTACTTGGGCTGCCAGCACGGTTGTTCTTATTGTTATGCCCGTTTTATGAAAAAGTATTCCGGGCATCGGGAACCCTGGGGTCAATTTGTTGATGTCAAAGTTAATGCGCCCAAATTGTTAAAAAAAGAAGTTACTCACAAAAAACCAGGAGAGGTCTGGGTAAGCGGGGTCTGCGATCCCTATCAGCCTCTGGAGGCAAAATATAAACTTACCCGCCAGTGTCTGGAAATACTGGCCGAAAAAAACTGGCCAGTAATAGTGCAAACCAAATCACCTCTGGTTCTGCGAGATATCGATATACTAAAAAAGGGGGAAGCTTTTCAGGTCGGTTTTAGTATCGCTACTACCGACGAGGCCATCAGGAAATTATTCGAACCAGATACTCCTTCGATAAAAGAAAGAATTATAGCCCTGGGGGAATTACATCAAGCTGGTATAAAAACCTATGCTATGATTGCTCCTCTGCTTCCCGGGGCAGAAGATCTGGCTGGAATCCTGGCTGGAAAAGTGGACTATGTAATTATGGATAGAATGAATTATAACCATGCGGACTGGGTTTACCGGAAATACGGTCTGGAAGATAAAAAGACCGATAAATTCTTTTACCAAACTGCAAGTAAGCTTTCTATAGCTTTTCGAAAAATAGGATTAACTATCCAATGAAGGGCTTTACAGTAGCTATAATTTTATGCCCCGATCTCATAAAAATAAATTACCTTCATCTAAAAACAATCTTCCTTTCTCTCCTTCTTTATCACTTTTAGGAGTAATTCTAAAATATCTCTTGGTCTGCTGTAAGAAAATCACCAGCGAGGTGTTATTTGGATATTAATTTTCTATAGATTTCGGTAATGGTAGGGATAGCAATACCCTGTTCTTCTGCCATACGAATTAAAGTTCCACCAAATAGATCTCCTTCATGCCTGTTATTTCCTTTTTCGTAATCTCTTTGAAAGGAAGTTTTAGTTTCGTAGGGGAATCTTTCCGCTTTTTGCATAGTTTGCTCAATTATATCTTGACTCAAATTGATATTCTTTGCTCGGGCAATTGAAATAATTTCTTTTATAATATTTTCAGTAATATTTCTTAGGTGACTATCGGCCAGCACTTCACCTATGGACCTTCCGGAAATAGCAGTGATTAGGCTAAATGGAGCAATAAAGATATACTTTTCCCATATTGCTGGATAAGGATTCTCATACCAGGTAGCACTAATTTCCATCTCTTTAAAAAATTCCAGAAGATTCCGATAATCATAACTGGCCTGTTTAGGGTCCTTGCCAAAGACCAGATGTCCTTCTGAACCCTTTTGTCTGATAGTACCCGGCTTATCTATACTGGAAGAAATATATACCGCGGCAGGTGAAATGATAGCTTTGGGTAAACCAGCTCTAATCCGCTCATAGATATCAACACCATTGAGTAAGGGCAAAATGATAGTATCATTAGCTATGTTTTTGGCCAGGGAAGTAACTGCGTTATCCAAGTCATATCCCTTGACACAAAGTAAATATAAATCAGGGGTGGGGATATGTCTTAGGTTATCAGTAGCGATATTAGGAAAGCAATGAAGCTCTTTCTGATCGGTAACCAAAGTTAGGCCTTGTTTTTGAATAGTCTGTAAATGTTCTCCTCGCCCAATAAAATAAATCTCCTTGGCCAGATTATCCTGGTTAATCTTATGAGCTATTCGTCCGCCAAAATACCCACCCACACCACCAATTCCCAATACAGCTATTTTTGTAATTTGTTTAGACATCTTATTTCCTCTATTTTTATTCTTTATTCTGCAAAATATTCAGAGGAAGTTTCTCCTGACAACCCCTAAATTAACCTCCAGCTTTTCAATGTTTTAGTTTTTTGATTTCTTCTTCTACTTCTTCAGCCCCTTCGGTATAGAATTTTTCTTCATCAGGTGCAAGTTCTTTTAACAGTCTAAGAAACTCACCGGCGTGGACTCGTTCTTCATCAGCAATATCCTTTAATACCTCTTGAGCTAATTTATAATCCGTTGATTCAGCAAGTTGCATATACAATTGAACAGCTTCATACTCAGCAGCAATCATAAATCTTATAGCCCGGATTAATTCTTCTTCGGTCAATTGGCGATCTTTCTTTAAACCAGAAAAGGCATTTCCAAAATCAGGCATAATATCTTAATCCTCCTTATTTTTAATTACTTTATATTGTAAAGCTATAAGTTAAACCTTTATAACTAGTCCTAGTAATTTAATAACAACACAAATAAGGTGAAATTTTAAACTCTGACTTTATAATTATTGGACATTTTTTGTTGCTGCTTTAGCAACTCTCTTTTCGTTGATTTTTCTAAAAATCATTTTACAAGTATAATCAATCGTTTCATGTTTTACTTCTACGGCATCAAATTTAAACAATTTAAAGGCTACTTGAATCCAAAATCCTATAGTAAATGCTGATATTACGGTTCCTATCCCTACCATGCCGCCAAGTCTCCACCCTATGATCACTGCTAAAATCTCGACGATTCCGCGACACATCCCGATAGGTAAGCCTGTTTTTCTTTTAAGTGCTACCATTAAACTGTCTCTGGGGCCTGCACCAATTGCCGACTTTAAATAAAAGCATGTACCCAGAGCCATAAAAAATAGACCAATAACTAACATAGAGATGCCTACTACCACATCATTTGCTCTCGATATAACACTAAGCGAGAGAATAATATCTAAAAAGATACCAATAAGAACCATGTTTAAAATAGTACCCAGTCCAAATTTCTCTCCGAGCAATATAGATAAAATAACAATGGCAATTCCTACTATGATGGATGCATTTCCAATACTTATTCCTACAGTTTTGGCCAGTCCCACATGGAAAACATCCCAGGGGGCATATCCCAGGTGAGCATTTATAGTAAGAACACTGCCTAGTGAAAAGAGAAAAAGTCCTCCGATCAGTTGAAGAATACGTGATAAAAGTGATTGTCTCAAAAAGTAAACCTTTCTAATTTCCTAAATTAATTGGTAAAATTAAGAATACTTCTTACAATTAGTTCATAAAGGTAATTCAAGGGTTCTCAAAGGGAATAATTTTCCTTAAATCTCTCAGCAGCAAGAATTAGTCCTTTTTACACTTAAGATCTGGTTTGCCGCAATTAGTCCAGCTTGGATGATTAGATCAGAAGATATGGTTTCATATATTTTTCCATCTATTTCTACAGTCCGGCAATCAGAAGGGCCGCATACCTCGCAACAAGGGTTTTGTCCAACCTCCCCTTTAATCAAATCTTCCAATGGCTGTTCGTTAATCCAGATACGATTTGATTGCAAGGGGTCTTGCTTAAATTCTGAAATATTTATCTCTTCTTTTTCCAGAGTCACTTTGATTCCCAGGGGGATAAGAGCTTCCTGTAGTTTATTTACGGCCTTATCAAGTTCCTTTTCGGTAGATTCGCATCGGGGGCAGGTTTCACCTTCAGCTACCAGTCTTTGCCATTTTATATTCAAGTTCTTTATACTATTACTATGGCTATTACATCCACCTTGGTTTTGGTCTCTATTCATAGTGTTTACTCCTTAAGTTATGATTCTCTAATAATACTTTATTCCATATTGATCAATAATCGACTAGCATTATTGTATAGCAAGTAAGCTATGCCTTCAAGGAAAATCTTATCCTGGAAGGATTATCACCGGTCTATAACAGGTTAGGCTGAGTTTAAACTTATCTAACCCTCTTAAATTTTTATTTTAATTTTCCCTCCACTATTTCTAATATCTTTTCTTTCTGCCCCCTTTTTTTAGCTAATAATTCTTTTAGTGAAGAGGAAAGTTCTTCTTTTATTTTCTCCTCTTTAATCATTTTTAAGTTAATCTTTACATTTAATATGGCACTCTCCAGTGCAGCCTCAGCCATTAAGGCGGCCACCCCCGCATCACTCACCACATTTACATTACCTTTTTCTGCTATTTCCCTAGCAAGGTTTAAAATATCCAGGCACTTGTACGCCACCTGAAGAGGTACTCTGGCTGCTTCTATCAGGGATTTTTGTATCGTCTCTGCCTTTATTCTTTTCTCCTCTTCAGTTTCTTGGGGCAACTTATAAGTAGCCATAAAATTATTAAACACTTTAACATCCTCTTCTATCAATTGGCTTAATTCATAACGTAATTTTTCCGAAGAACTTAGAATTCTCTTGATATCTCCTTCTACTTCCTCATATTTTTTCTTGCCAATGGTTAGATTAGCCACCATAGAAACTAAAGCTGCTCCTAGCGCACCAGCCAATGCTGCTACACTTCCTCCTCCCGGGGTGGGAGCATTAGAAGCCAACTCCTCTAAAAAATTGCTTACCTTTTTATCCATTAACATTAACTTTGCCTCCTTTATCTTTATCGGTTAGTATAATATAATATTATATGGTAAAGAAAAATCGTTTTCGTATTTCGTGAATTGTGTCCCGCATTGTAGTACCCTCTGGATTCTGGCTACTAATTTTTGTATCTTATTGACCATTTACTAATATACTAATACTAAATCAAGATTCCCTTTTTTCATTTCTACAAGCTATTAATTTTTAATCTTTTTTAAACCCTCAATTAACAAAGGAATAACTTTAAATAAGTCTCCTACAATCCCCAAAGTAGCCACTTTAAAGATGGGAGCTTCAGGGTCCTTATTGATGGCAATAATTCTCTTAGAAGTTTGCATCCCTACTAAATGCTGGATAGCACCGGAAATACCGCAGGCAATATATAATTCAGGGGCTACAGTCTTTCCTGATTGACCAACTTGTTGATGATGAGGTAACCACCCGGCGTCAATGACTGCCCGAGAACCACCTACTGCCGCCCCTAAAAGCTGGGCTAAATCACGCACCAAATAAAGATGATCCGGTGAGCCTAACCCCCTTCCGGCAGATACAATAATATTTGCTTCTTCCAAATTAGCTGCTTCGCTAACTTCCTTTACGACTTCTACAATTTTAGTCCGCCCGGATAAAGGATTTAAGGGCAGCTCTATCTTAATTATTTCGGGAGAACCTGAATCTAAACTGGGAACAGGTTTTTTGAATACATTAGGTCTTACAGTAGCCATCTGGGGACGAGTGTATTTACATAATATCTGAGCCATTATATTCCCCCCAAAAGCCGGTCTGGTCTGAAGGAGATAACCTTCTTCAGTAATATCTAAATCCGTACAATCAGCAGTCAACCCCACGCGGAGTCGAGCAGCAACTCGAGGAGCCAGATCCCTTCCCGTATTAGTCGCACCGATTAGCAGGATGTTGGGTTTATATTGAGAAACTAGACTAGTCAGGACATAAGCATAAGCCTCAGTAGTATACCTTTTTAACCCTTCAGCTTCGATTAAATAAATTTTCTGGATCTTGTGGGAGGCTAAATCTTCTATTAGCTTAGAAACGTTATCTCCCATCAATACCACCGCTAACTCTTGATCAAGCTTTTGAGCCAGCTCTTGGGCTTTCCCCAATAACTCTAAAGATACCGGTTTTATCCTATTTTGCTGTTGTTCAATAAATACCCATACCCCCTGGTAATTAGATATATCGGCAGGAGTTGGTGTTTCTCTTTCTATGAAGATAGCCTTCGCCGGGCAGGATTCCTGGCATACCCCGCACATAGTGCACCCTATCTCTATTCTCGCTAATCCCTCAACTACCTTTATCTGATTAAAGGGGCATAACTTAACGCATTTACCACATCCGTTACACCTATTCTGGTCTACTACTATTTTTGCCAAATTATTGCTTCTCTCTTTCTTAAATTATCTTTTCTTGTTGTAAAAAATTTATAATTTCATAGGTAGCATCTTTAGGTTCTAATTTAACTATTTTACCTGCTTGATGCACCTCGGGGGTAAAGATATTTACTACTTGGGTAGGAGAACCGTCAGCTCCTAATTTAGAAGAGTCTGCTTGTATATCTGCAGCCTTTATCACTTTAATCTCCTTTTTCTTGGCCGCTAAAATTCCCTTGATACCCGGGTAACGGGGCTCATTTATAATCTTTAATACGGTTACTAATACCGGTAATTTAGCCTGGATGATTTCAAACCCCTCATCAGTTTCTCTATAAGCAATTACTTTTTCTTCCTCTTTATCCAGCTCTATTTTTTTAACGTAAGTAATTTGAGGTATTCCTAGTTGTTCCGCCAATTCCGGCCCTACCTGAGCCGTGTCTCCATCAATCGCCTGTTTACCGCAGATTATTAAATCTGGTTTTAAGGGTTTTATTACTAAAGATAAAGTATAAGCCGTAGCTAAGGTATCTGAGCCAGCAAAGGCCCGATCGGAGATTAAAATAGCCTCGTCTGCTCCCATAGCTAAACATCTTCTTAAGGCCTCTTCTGCTTGCGGCGGACCCATAGTTACTACCGTTAATTCTCCTGTATATTTCTCTTTAAGGCGTAAACCTTCTTCTACCGCATTTTCATCAAAGGGATTAATCATGGAAGGTACTCCTTCCCTCTTCAGGGTATGAGTTTTAGGATCAATCATTACTTCACTTATCTCGGGTACTTGTTTAATGCAGGCTACAATCCTCAAAGGTATCATCCTTTCTTTCTTCAAATTTTCTTTAATCTTATTTTAATTTTTGCAAATAATTTTGCTGATTTTTAAGTTCACTCTATCCCATAAAGAAAAAGTTTTTTATTGCTACCCTTACAAAAAGGGGGAAACCAGTGCCCGGTTAAATAAAATAGGTTATATTTCTGGAGATTGCTTCGATCGCTTTACTTCCTTGCCAGGACCATACAGTCGTTAGTCGNNTTTCACCCTCTCCCTCCCCTCTCCCTCGAGGGAGAGGATTAAGATGAGGGGGAGTAAGGTTAGTCATGGCGAGCCCTGATTTATCAGGGCGTGGCAATCTCATAACTATCCTACCTTAGTTAACAGAGCACTAGGCATTTTTCTTTTCAGCCTAATTTATTTTTTATTCTTTAAATAGGCCTCAATAAAATAATCAATTTCTCCATCCATAATAGCAGCTAAATTCCCACTCTCGGCACCGGTACGATGGTCCTTTACTAACTGATAAGGTTGGAATACATACGAACGAATCTGACTCCCCCAGGCGATTTCTTTCTTTTCTCCTCTAATCTCTGCTAAATCTTCTTCTTTTCTTTGCTGGTAATAATCAAATAATTTTGCCCGCAAAATCTTCATCGCTGTCATCTTATTGCTATACTGTGACCTTTCGTTCTGGCAATGGACTACAATATTAGTAGGTAAATGGGTTATCCTAACTGCCGAGTCAGTAGTGTTTACATGCTGTCCTCCTGCGCCGGTAGCTCGATAGGTATCTATCCGTAAATCTGCTTCCTCAATATTTATCTCCATCTCTTGATCAACTTCCGGAATAACATCCACTAAAGCAAAAGAAGTATGCCTCCTCCGGTTAACATCAAAAGGAGAAATCCGAACCAGGCGATGTATCCCCTTCTCCGCTTTTAAATACCCAAAGGCATAGTTTCCGCTAACAGTAAAGGTAACATTCTTAATCCCGGCTTCTTCGCTAGGGTTTATCTCTATTATTTCAGTCAGAAACCCTTTCCTTTCTGCCCATCTCAAATACATCCTTAACAACATCTCCGCCCAATCTTGAGATTCTGTCCCTCCTGCACCCGGTCGAATAGTAACTATAGCATTATGGGCATCATATTTATCCTTAAACAGGATAATCAATTCTTTTTTTTCTAGGCTATCTTCTAAAGCCTTCGTTTTTTGTTCTATCTCTTCCCAGACTTCTTTCCGGTCTTCTTCTAAATTTAATTCTAAAAGTATGGTTAATTCTTCTAACTCCTCCTTTAATTTCCTCTGCTCACTTACTATATCCTTTAATTCCTTAACCCTTTTCAGTACTTTTTGAGCTTTTTCTTGATCAGCCCAGAAAGATTTTTCTAATATTTCTTGTTCTAACCGCTCTATTTCTTTTTCTCTGAGAGAAAGGTCAAAGATAGTTCCCTATTTCTTCAATTCTTTTTCGTAATTCTTTTATTCGGCTAGTTAATTCTTCTCCTACCATTAATTCCTTTGCCTCCATTTTCACTCTTTTAACTTTACTTTTTCCACCAATAATCAGTCAAAATTTATAATCTAACTAATTTTTTATTTAACAACTTATCTGTTTTTACCACAACAATATTTATATTTCAAACCACTACCGCAGGGGCAGGGGTCATTCCTCCCCACTTTTTTCTTTTTTTCTTCACCCTCTTCAGAGATTTTTTGGGTCTTACCTCCTGGCAAGCTACCGGGAGGGCGGCTACCACTCCTTACCGGAAGCGGTGTCTCTCTACGTATCTCCCTATCTCGGGGAGCTTCTTCTCTTTTTATCCTAACCCGGTAGATAAACTTAACTACCTCTTCTTTAATACTATTAATCATCTCCTGGAACATATTATAAGCTTCAAAATGATATTCCATCAGGGGATCTTTTTGTCCATAAGCCCTCAGTCCGATTCCCTGTTTTAATTCGTCTATACGTCGTAAATGGTCTTTCCATTCCCGGTCTACCACTTTCAATACTATTAGCCGTTCTATCTCCCTCATCACGGGAGGCGTAAACTCCTCCTCCCGCCGTTCATATATCTCCAGAGCTTTTTTAATTAAAATATCCTGCAACTCAGGAATAGTTAATTGGGGAATCTCCTCCGAGGCAATATCTACAGAGATAGTAAAAATCTGATTTAGATGTTCCTTAAGTCCTCCCCAATCCCATTCTTCCGGGTATATTTCTTTATTGGTGTAAACTTTTAAAATATTTTCTACGGTATCTGCTACCATGCCCAGAATATGCTTTTTGATATCCTTGCTCTCTAATACCATCCGGCGCTGTTCGTAGATTACTTTTCTCTGGTATTCCATTTCATTATCAAAATCTAAGAGTTGCTTTCTTATCTCAAAATTTCTTCCTTCTACTTTCTTTTGAGCACTTTCTATGGATTTAGTAATCAAAGGATGTTCTATGGGGGTATCCTCTTCTAAACCTAGCTTTTCCATAATTCCACTGATTCGATCAGAACCAAAAAGCCTCATTAAATCATCTTCTAAGGAAAGGAAAAATCGGGATGAACCGGGGTCTCCTTGTCGGCCTGCCCTCCCTCTTAATTGATTGTCAATACGTCTACTTTCATGTCTCTCTGTTCCAATTACATGCAAACCTCCTAACTCGGCTATACCTTCCCCTAACACGATATCCGTCCCTCGCCCGGCCATATTGGTAGAAATAGTTACTTCCCCTCTCTGCCCGGCCTGGGCGATAATTTCTGCCTCTCTCTCGTGATTTTTAGCATTCAAGACGTTATGTTCAATATTTTCCTTTTTTAAGAGCTTGCTTAATCTTTCTGATTTATCAATGGATACTGTACCCACCAAAATAGGTCTCCCCGCATGATGAATTTCTACTATCTCTCTAATCACTGCTTTAAACTTTTCCTGTTCTGTTCTATAAATTACATCGGGATAATTATATCTGATTAATTTTTTATTAGGAGGAATTACTACTACTGGTAAATTGTAGATATGTATAAACTCCTCTTCCTCGGTCTTGGCAGTACCGGTCATACCAGCGAGTTTTTTATATAATCTAAAATAATTTTGAAAAGTTATGGTAGCCAGTGTTTGATTCTCTCGGGCCACGGTCACTCCCTCTTTTGCCTCAATGGCTTGATGAAGACCATCACTGTATCTTCTCCCGAACATTAAGCGACCGGTAAATTCATCAACAATAATTACTTCTCCATCCTTTACGATGTAATCCACATCTCTTTTAAACAAACGGTGAGCTCTTAAGGCTTGAATAATATGGTGCTGGAGATTCATATTTCCTTCATCATACAAGTTATCTATCTGTAACATCTTCTCCAGACGGGCTACCCCTTCTTCAGTTAAGACCACCGTCTTTTCCTTTTCATGTATCTGGTAATCTACTTCTTCCCTTAGTTGGTTAACCATTCTATTTATCTGCTGATAAATTTTGGTTGACTCCTCAGTAGGTCCAGAAATAATTAAAGGGGTTCGGGCTTCATCTATTAAAATACTATCTACCTCGTCAACAATGGCAAAATCATGGCCCCTTTGCACCACCTCTTCTAAGCGGAGCGCCATATTATCTCGTAAATAATCAAACCCAAATTCATTATTAGTGCCATAGGTTATGTCTGCGGCATAAGCTTTCTTCCGTTCTTCTAAGGACATCCCTTGCTGTATTAAACCAACCTTCAGCCCTAAAAATTCATAAATTCCGCCCATCCAGTATCTATCTCTTTTAGCTAAGTAATCATTGACGGTAACAATATGGACATTTTGGCCACTTAAAGCATTTAAATAAGCGGGCAAGGTAGCCACCAGAGTCTTCCCCTCTCCGGTAGCCATCTCGGCTATCTTCCCCTGATGAAGAACAATCCCTCCGATTAATTGAACGTCAAAGGGCCTCATCTTAACTACTCTTTTCGCTACTTCTCGAACCACTGCAAAAACTTCGGGGAGAATATCCTCTAAAGTTTCTCCTCTCTGTAACCTTTCCTTAAATTCAGGAGTTTTATTTTTTAATTCCTCATCGCTGAGGAGAGAAAGAGTGGGCTCATAAGAATTTATTTTTTCTACCAGAGGCTGAAACTTTTTTATTTCCCTTTCGTTAGTATCACCCAGTATTTTCTTTACTAAATCAAACATAATGATCTTTTCCTTTTATTTTTACTACTTAAAATCAGACTTCTTTACTTAAGTTATAAGCTATTTAACTTATAACTTAGCCTGATAGTTAGTACCCGGTTAGTTAAATAAAAAAGGTTATATTTCTTAAAGATCGCTTCGGTCGCTTTGCTCTCCCGCCATGACCAAGAGGGAAACCTCGCTAGGACCATACAGTCGTTAGTCGTTAGTATCTAGTCGTTAGTAAAAAATATATTAAGTGATCAAATCCAGAGATAGAGGAAAGTAGCCGGTCCCCTTTATTTCACCCTCTCCCTTCCCTCTCCCCTCGAGGGGAGAGGGTTAAGGTGAGGGGGAAGTAAGGTTAGTCATGGCGAGACCTGCTGAAAGCAGGGCGTGGCCATCTCATAACTATCCCACCTTAGTTAACGGAGTATTAATCAGCTAGTTTACCAGTTAGTAAATTAATCAGGGATCAGGTCCCTATTTGCCAGGAAGAAAGATATCTCTTTTGTTCTTCGGTAAGTTGATTAATCTTTATCCCCATTGCTTCCAACTTTAATCGGGCAATCTCCTGGTCTAAGTGTTCAGGAACACTGTATACCCTTTTCTGTAAATTCCTGCCTTCTTTCACTAAATATTCCACTGCCACCGCCTGGTTAGCAAAACTCATATCCATTACACTGGCGGGGTGCCCTTCCGCTGCCGATAAATTTAAAAGTCTTCCTTCGGCTAAAACATTTATCTTCTTCCCATTTCTAAAAGTATATTCCTCTACATATTCTCTAACCTTTCTTTTCTCCTCGGTTAAACCCTCTAAAGCCTGGAGATCTATCTCTACGTTGAAATGCCCGGCATTGCCTAAAATTGCTCCGTCTTTCATTAAAACCAGCTCCTCCTTGGAGATTACGTTAATATCCCCGGTAAGAGTTATAAAGATATCCCCTATTTTAGCTGCCTCTCTAAGAGGCATCACCTGGTAACCATCCATCACTGCTTCTAAGGCCTTGATGGGATCCACTTCCGTAATAATTACCCGGGCCCCCATACCATCAGCCCTTTTGGCCAGTCCTCGGGCACACCAACCATAGCCACAAATAACAAACTTTTGGCCAGCGATTAAAACATTAGTAGCCCTTAATAAACCATCAATAGTGCTTTGTCCCGTGCCATATCTATTATCGAAAAGATACTTGGTTTGGGCATCGTTTACTGCAATAATTGGATACCCCAAGGTTCCCTCTTTTTCCATACTTCTCAAGCGGATAACCCCGGTGGTAGTCTCCTCTGTACCCGCGATAATATTGGCAATTAATTCCTTCTTCTGAGAATGAATGGTCGAAACTAAATCAGCTCCGTCATCCATAGTAATATTCGGCTTACAATTTAACACCGTAGCAATATGGCAATAATAAGTTTCTTGGTCTTCACCTTTGATAGCAAACACTGGAATCCCAAAATCCTGCACTAAAGAGGCAGCTACCTCATCCTGAGTGCTTAAAGGGTTAGAAGCACAGAGAAATACTTTGCCCCCTCCTTCTTTTAAGACAAGGGCTAAATTGGCGGTCTCTGTAGTTATATGAAGACAGGCCGCTATTTTAATCCCGCTTAATGGTTTTTCTTGACTAAATCTTTTTTTTATAAGGGAAAGAACCGGCATCTGCCTCTCGGCCCATTCTATCCTTAGCCTGCCCTTTTCTGCTAAATTAATATCCTTTATTTCATAATTCATTTCTTTCCATCCTTTCTTTCTCTTTACCTATAGTTGAATCAGGACCATGCCCGGGGTAAATTATCTTATCCTCACTTAATACTAACAATTTTTCTTTAATTGATCTCTGTAAATCTTGATAAGAACCACCCGGGAAATCAGTCCTACCCACTCCACCAGCAAATAGAGTATCTCCAGTAAAAACCAGGCGGTCAGTAACCAGGCAGATACCCCCCGGGGTATGACCGGGAGTATGAATCACCTCTAAATATAACTCACCTAAAGATATTTTATCACCTTCTTCTAAATATTTATCTGCCGGAGGAGAATAAATTTCTTTACCTATAAAATTAGAAAAATTTTTATTACTATTAATTAACATAGGAGCATCTAATCTATGGATCAATAATAAGGCTTTAGTCTGGTCCTTAAGGGACTTATTCCCTATAATATGATCTATATGTCCATGGGTGTTAATGATATATTTAAGACTAAAATCGTTTTCCTGTAAAGATTTAAAGATTAAATCTGCCGCTTCCTCTCCTCCCGGATCAATTACGGCCGCTATCTTATTCTTTTCATCGGCGATTAAATAACAATTAGTTTCTAACGGCCCTACAATGAATTTTTTTAAAAACATTCTGTTCCAACCCTTCCTCCCCGAATTTTTGAGCCCGGTCACCTAAATATTTTTTTCGCTATCCAGAAGAATAGTGACCGGTCCATCGTTAAATATTTTTACCAGCATCATAGTTTGAAACTCTCCAGTTTCTACTTTAAGACCATAGTTTTTTATGCACTCTACGAAGTAGTCGTATAATTTTTTTGCTTTTTCGGGAGAAGCTGCCCAAATAAAGCTTGGCCGCCTCCCTTTTTTACAATCCCCGTATAAAGTAAATTGAGATATCACCAAAATTTGGCCCTTTATATCTTGCACCGAGAGGTTCATCTTCTTCTGTTCGTCCTCAAAGATACGCAAGTTTATTATTTTTTCCGCTAAATATTCTGCATCTTTCTTCTGGTCCTTCTGCCCTACTCCCAATAAGATTACTAAACCCTGCCCTATTCTTCCTACTTCCTTGCCTTCAATCTCTACCGCCCCTTCTTTTACTCTTTGGACTACTACTCTCATTGTTTTATTTTTTCCCTTTTCTAGTATCCGGTTAAATAAAATAGGTTACATTTCTGGAGATTGCTTCGGTCGCTACGCTCCTCGCAGTGACCGAAAGGTGGTCATTGCGAGCCCTGCTGAAAGCAGGGCGTGGCAATCTCATCATAACTATCCTGCCTTAGTTAACGGAGCACTAGTATAATTTCCCCGGATTAAAAAGCTTCTACCCTCTTTACCGATAAAACATCTTTTACCTTTCTTATCTCACTCAGTATTTCTCGAAATTGCTTTAAATTACTAACCGGAAAATTTATATTTATAGTAGCCACGCCAGTTTTATTATCAGTAACTACATGCAGGGCATTAAGGGAAATTTTAAAGCGAGAAAAGATGGGCGCAATATCGGCCACCAAACCTCCTCTATCCCTGGCAATAATTCTTATTTTTACCGGGTATAATAATCCTTCCGTCTCCAACCATTCTACTTTTACTAAGCGATTTTGTTCCGAGGTAATGACCTGGATATTGGGGCATCCTAATTTATGGACCGAGACCCCTCTCCCTCGAGTAATAAAGCCTATGATCTTATCTCCCGGAACAGGGTTACAACACCGGGCAAACCTTATCATCATCCCCTCTATCCCTTCCACTCTTACCCCTTGGTCTATTCCTTTTTTGGGCTTAGCAGGTAGAGGAGGGGCGAGAGGGACAATTTTTTCCTGGCTTTCCTGAGGGACTATTTTGGATAAAACTTGCCGAGGGGTCAATTTTCCATAGCCAATGTTTTCTAACATAGTCTCTGGACCAGGAAAACCTAATTCTTGAGAGACTTCATTTAATTTTTGGCTAAATTCTGAGGAAGGCTGCAGGTGTAATTTTTCCATCTCTTTTTCCAGAAGATCCTTACCTTTTTGAATATTCTCTTCCCTTGTTACCTTCTTAAACCAGAGTCGAATCTTATTTTTTGCTCCGGAAGTCTTTACTATTTTTAGCCAATCCCGACTAGGTCCTCGACTTAATTTAGAAGTCAGTATCTCTACTATATCTCCACTTTTTAACTGATAATCCAAGGGGACTATTTTCTTATTAACTCTGGCCCCTACACAACTATGACCGATGTCGGTATGGACAAGATAGGCAAAATCAAGAGGGGTAGACCCTACAGGTAATATTTTTACATCTCCTTTAGGAGTAAAAGTAAAGACCTCATCTTGAAAGAGATCAATTTTTAAATCTTCCATAAATTCTTTAGGGTCTTTTAAATCTTTTTGCCATTCCAGTATTTGTCTCAACCAGGAAAGTCTTTCTTCAATTTTTTGGTCTTGCCTGAAGTCGACTTTTTCCTTATATTTCCAATGAGCAGCTATCCCATATTCAGCGGTATGATGCATCTCCCAGGTACGAATCTGTATTTCTAAAGGCTCTCCCTGCGGGGTGATTACTGTGGTATGCAACGACTGATACATATTGGATTTAGGCATTGCAATATAATCTTTAAATCGACCGGGTATAGGTTTCCAAATAGAATGCAATAATCCTAAAACTGCGTAACAGTCCTTAACCGAGTCACAAATTATTCTAATCGCGATTAAATCATATATCTGGAAAAAATCCTTTTGTCTATCTTTCATTTTTTTATAGATACTGTAGATATTCTTTGGCCGACCCTGGGTTTCCGCCTTTATATTTACCTTTTGCAATTCCTCCTTAACCGACTCTTTTATCGTCTCTATATATTTCTCTCGTTCAGCACGATTTTTAGCAATCCGATTAACCACCATCTTATATTTCATCGGTTCTAAATAACTAAAGGCGAGGTCTTCTAATTCCCACTGAATTTTGGAAATGCCTAAGCGGTTAGCGATAGGGACATATATATCTAAGGTTTCTTGAGATATCTTAATCCTTTTAGGAGGTGGCAAATATTGTAAGGTCCTCATATTGTTCAAACGATCAGCTAACTTAATTAGAATAACTCTCACATCCTCCGCCATAGCCAAAAACATCTTACGAAAATTCTCTGCTTCTTGCTCTTCGACGGTCTTAAAAGGTATCCGGCTTAATTTAGTAACCCCGTTAACTAACATAGATATTTCTTCACCAAATTCTTCTTTTATGGTAGACAAGGGGGTATTGGTATCTTCCACTACATCATGCAAAATCCCTGCCGTAATAGTAATTGCATCGAGTTCTAAATCCACCAAGATTTTAGCTACTTCTAAAAGATGTAAAAGGTAAGGTTCACCAGAATACCTCTTTTGGTTTTGGTGGGCTTTAGCCGCAAATCTATAAGCCTTTTTTATCAAGCTTAAATCAGCTTGAGGAGCATACTCAGGAACTTTTTTTAAAATATATCTTAATAAACTTAACTGAGAAATAACCTACACCTTCCTTATTAGTAGTTAGTGAATCTTGTCCTCGTGAAACATGTGCTTATGAAAACGGGCAACGGGGTAACCATCCTAACGAGATACGAACGACGAGATACGAGATACTAATTAATCATATTGTACTATAGAAAAGATATTATATCCTTTCAGTTTCTCTCGGGGATTTAAAGATTTGAGTTCAATGATAAAGGAGGCTCCTACCACCTCTCCCCCTAACTTTTCAACCAATCTAAATACCGCCGCGGTGGTACCTCCGGTAGCCAGAAGGTCATCAACCACCATAATTCTATCACCTTTGCCTATGGCATCTTTGTGGATTTCCAAAATATTCTCGCCATATTCTAATTGGTAAGCTATCCTTTCCACTTCACTGGGGAGTTTTTCTGCCTTTCTAACCGGCAAAAATCCTACTCCTAATTGATAAGCTACCGGTGCGCCTATAATAAAACCCCGCGCCTCTATTCCCGCAATATAATCAATTCGGTATTGGCAACAATTTTCTACTATTTTATCTATACTACACTTAAAGGCATCTTTATCTCTTAACAGGGTAGTAATATCTTTAAATTGAACACCTTTTACCGGAAAATCTGGAATATTTCTAATTTTTGCTTTTAAATCTATCACTTTTTAACTCCCTTCTAAAAAATATTTTTTAGGTCCTTTATATTTAATTGAATATTTTCTCTCCCCTGCCATTTATTCATTTCCAGGTTAAAAGCTAAATCTGCCATCTCCTTCTTCCTGATCATTAAATTCATCTCTTTACCCAATCCAAATCCAATACCGTCAAATACTTTATTTTTTTCTATAATTTTCAGTTTCAAATGCTCTTTGCTTCCCCCCACCATCCTCCAATCCACTATCTTATTATTATAACTGCAGAAGATAGGTTGAGGATTCCCTACTCCGAAGGGTTCTAAAGTGTTTATTTCTTTAATTAAATCAAGATTAATCTCGTTTAACGAAAGCGGGGCATCCACTTCTAACTTTAGAGTTAAATCATTGTCTTTAAGGTAGAGAGAGGATATTGCATTAATTTTTGCTTTGAATTGGGAAATTCGGTTTGCCTCTATAGTGAAACCTACCGCATATTTATGCCCTCCATAATTTATTAGCACATCTTGGCAGCTTTGTATGACCTCGTACAAAGAAAAGCCCTTAATGCTCCTTCCTGATCCTTTGCCTATCCCCTCTTTCTTAGAAATTACGATGGCCGGGCGATTAAATTCCTCCACTAAGCGAGAAGCTATTATCCCCACTAAACCTTGATTCCAATCCTCCGAGGAAAGAACTAATATTTTGTTGTTCTCCTCTTTTATTTGCTTAAAGGCCAGTCTTCTGGCTTCTTCCAAAATATTATTACTAAGATCTTGCCTAAATCTATTTATTTCGTTTAATTTTTTAGCTAAATACTGGGCTTTAAAAGGAGAATCCGCCAGTAATAATTCTAAGGCTAATTGGGGATCGCCTAATCTTCCTGCGGCATTCAATCGGGGAGCAAGGGCAAAATTTACCTCTTTAACCTTTAAATCTCTTCCCTCTATACCACTTTCTGAGATTAAAGCCTTTAAACCCTCCCTGGGAGTTTGATTTAGTACTTTTAGTCCCTCTCTAATCAAGATGCGATTTTCATCGAGGAAAGGCACCGCATCAGCAATAGTTCCTAATACCACATAATCAAGAAAATTATATAAATCCCTTGGATCCTTTTTCTCTCTTAAGCCTAAAGCTTGAGCTAGTTTAAAACACACCCCTACCCCGGCTAACTCTTTAAAAGGATAACCATCCTCGTATTTAGGATTTATAATACCTAGGGCCGCGGGCATCTCCTCTGGCGGTTTATGATGATCTACTACTATCACCTCGATGCCGTAATTCCTTGCTTTCTCTATTTCCAAAACAGAGTTAATCCCGCAGTCTACAGTAATGATCAGAGTAAAACCATTCTCTCGGGCTAGATCTATAACCTTCTCACTCAATCCATATCCTTCTTCCCCTCGCTGGGGAATATAGTAGTATAAATCGGAAGAAAATTCTCTTAAAAGAGAAAATAACAGAGCCGTACTGGTTATACCATCGACATCATAATCCCCAAAGATTAAAATCCTTTCTTGATGACTTATAGCCTCCTCTATCCGGTCTATAACTTTTTCCATATCCTTAAAGAGATAAGGATCTCTCAAATCCTGAAGATTAGCTTTTAAAAATCTTTGTGCCGCGGATGGTTCCTGGATCCCTCTATTGATTAAAAGCTGCGCTAGAAGGGGAGAAATATTTAGTTCTTCTGAAAATAAGGACTGTAATTTCCTGTCCTCTTTTAAGATCTGCCACTCTATTTGGTCAGTACTCCTTTCTGTTACATTTATATATATTTATTTATTATTTATCCTTGCACGTATTCGCCTACCTCTTGTTATGTATCTCGAAGAAAAGGGGGAAAGATCTGAAAAGCTTTCCTATAAATCCTTTGCTTTGCCAGTAAGATATTTAACGCCTGAAGAGATAAGAAATAAGAGTTAAAACAATACTCAATAAGATACATAAACCTAAGGGAAAGTAAAAAACAAAATTTTTTCTTTGAATTATAATATCGCCGGGCAACCTACCCGAAAAAGGCAATTTTCCTGCCAGCAAAAATATTATTCCCAAAATAACCAATATTATCCCCAAAAATAGGAAGGTCTTACCCCATAGATTAAATTCAGACATCTTTATCTCCTATTTTTTAAAATTATTTTTAACCATTTTCTTGCCCGTAGCTCTTACTGCTTTTTGTTCTTTCTGAAAAATTCTATTCCACTCTAATAGCAAAGGACTGGCGATAAAAATGGAAGAATAGGTCCCGACGACCATCCCTAAAAGTAAAGCTAAAGCAAAATCCGAAAGCATACTTCCTCCAAAAAAATATAAAGTTAAAATGGGGAAAATTGTGGTTAAAGTAGTAAGTATGCTTCGGGTCAAAGTTTGGTTAATACTAAGGTTGATTAAATTTTCCATTTTTTCTCTAGTCCTAAGCTTCATATTTTCTCTAAGCCGATCTAAAATGATAATGGTATTGTTTACTGAATACCCTATTATGGTAAGGATTGCCGCAACTATCTGGACACTAATTTCCTTCCTCAATAAAGAAAAGATGCCCAGAACAATTAAGGCATCATGAAGAAGCGCTAATACTGAAACCAGGGAAAACTTAAATTCAAATCTTAAGGTAACGTAAAGAATAATCCCGATAAAGGCAAAAATTAAGGCATAAATAAAGGATCTTCTCAAGGCTTCTCCCATAATCGGTCCCACTGTTTCCATCCGTAAGACCTCGGGATTGGCCAATTTTTCCTCGAAAGCTAATAAAATTTCCCTCCTTTGCTCATCATCAATATTCCCTGCTCGGATGATAAACTCATTTTCTTCCGACAAGCGTTGAATAGTACTTTGACTCAGATTAAATTCTCCTAAAATATTTCGAATCTCGGCCGTAGAAACTGCCTGATCAAATCTTAACTGGAGTAAAGTGCCTCCCGCAAAATCAATTCCATAATTAAACCCTTGAAAAAGGATGGAAAGCAAACCAATCAATAAGATAATTGCGGAAATAGTATAGGCCACTTTTCTATGTTTAATAAAATCGAAATTTCGATCCTTAAATAATTCCATTTAGTATTTATCCTCCTTAACTACACCTATAATAAAGCTTTAGGACTAAGTCGGTTAGCCGCTAATTCTAAAATAATCTTAGTTACGATGAGGGCCGTAAACATACTGGCTAAAATACCTATACTTAAAGTAACCGCAAACCCCTTAATTGGTCCAGAACCAAAATAAAACAAGGCAAAAGCAGCAACTAAAGTAGTAAGATTGGAATCCAATATGGAGCGGAAGGCTTTATTAAAACCGGCATCGATAGAAGCTCGAAAGGTTTTTTCTAATCTTAGTTCCTCTTTTATTCTCTCGAAGATTAGTATATTTGCATCCACTGCCATACCAATAGTAAGGACTATTCCGGCTATTCCCGGAAGGGTTAAAGTAGCTTTTAAGCCCGCCAAGGTTCCCACAATCAATAACATACATACCACTAGGGCGAAATCGGCTATTAAACCAAAACTCTTATAATAAACCCCCATAAAGATTAAAATTAGCACTAAACCAGCCAGCCCTGCTTTTATCCCTTTCTCAATAGAATCTTTACCTAAAGTTGGTCCGACTGTACGGTTCTCTAATATTTCCACCTTCACGGGTAAAGCACCGGACCGGAGAAGCAAGGCTAAATGTTGGGCACTCTCTACCGTAAAATTTCCGGTAATCTGGGCCTTTCCATCAAGAATAGGTTCCTGAACTACTGGAGCAGATATTTCTTCACCATCTAAAGTAATTGCTAAAATTTTCCCTACATTCTTCCTGGTTGCCTCTCCGAATTCGTTAGCACCCACACTATCAAATTCAATTAGTACTATAGGACGACCAAATTGGTCGAAGCTAGCCTGGGCATTAACTAAATGGGCACCGGTTAATAAGGTTTCCCCTTCCTCGTTTTTGAATTCCAAAAGAGCAGTTTTGCCAATCATTTCTACCGCGGTTTCCGGGTCATCTACCCCCGGTAATTGAACTAAAATACGCTTGGCCCCCTCTCTTTGAATCACTGGTTCGGAAACTCCCAATTGATCAACCCGATTTCTTATAATCTCTAAGGCCCTATTCACCGCATCATCATCTACCGGGGCATTGGGAGTATCTACGCATTCCAAAATAATATGTGAACCCCCCTGCAAATCTAATCCTAACCTTATTTTCTCATTTAGAGGAAAGGCTAATATAAGGGCTATAAAAATTACTGCCACGATAATAATTATCCTCAAAGTTTTAATCCAATTCATATAAAAATCTTCCTTTCACTAATTTATCTCTGCTTTCTATTTTCGAAAAAAATTAAAACTATACGGTTCAACTTTATAATTATAATATTTTTACAAATTCTTTGTCAACGAAAACCCGTAACCAGTAATGGATCGAGAAAGGCGGAACTCATCCCCCCTTTTTCAGAGAAAACTGGTAAAAACTTAAACCTTCAAAAAGAGCTAAAATTACGCCGAGAAACACTAAAAAGAGGAAAGCAAAAAATAATATATAAAAATAGATAGGCAAGCATATAAAATATATAAGATACTTGCCTATCTACCTTGAGGAATTATAGGGGCTAGCTTTTTCTTTAAAAACCTTTTTAAAAATTACTTTTTTATTTTTCCTGCTTTGCCCCAATAGCACTACGGGTAGTATTGATCAGCACATCTTTAGCTATTTCTAAAGTTATAACCTCACCTTTAATATCTCTAATTATGCCATAGATCCCTCCGATAGTAACCACTTTATCACCCTTTTGTAAACTATCCAACATTAATTTATGTTGCTTTTGTTTTTGTTGTTGAGGACGAATGAGTATAAAATAAAATATAGCAAATATAATAATCAAAGGCAAAAGCTGTGTTAAAGCTTCCATTTATTTAACCTCACTTTCTTTTTTATTTTACTTTTTTTTAAAATAACGGTTAAATTATACACAATTTAATTTTATTTAGCAAATTATTCTTGCTGCGTTATCCAGGTAAAAAATACAAAGCTTTTATTTTTATATCTAACTTTGAAAATTGGCCAGGAATTCTTCCTTGAACTCTAATAGTCTATCCTTCCTCAAGGCTAATTTTATGCCCTCCATTAAATTGGACATAAAATAAAGATTATGAATAGTCCCCAGAATGGGGCCCAACATTTCCTTTGCCCGGTACAAGTGATGGAGATAGGCCCTGGTAAATTTTTGACAGGTATAACACTGACAGTGCTGGTCTAAAGGAGTAAAATCGTCTTTGAATTTAGCATTAGTTATAGTCAATTTACCTGAGGAGGTAAATAAAGAACCATTCCTTCCATTTCGTGTAGGCAAAACACAATCAAACATATCCACTCCTCTTACTACTCCTTCTAAGATACTCTGAGGGGCTCCTACCCCCATTAAATACCGGGGTTTATCAGCGGGTAAACAGGGGACCGTATAATCTAAAACTTCGTACATTAGAGATTTGGGCTCACCTACGCTTAATCCTCCTATACCATAACCTAAAAAGTCCATTTCTACCAATTTACGGGCACTTTCTATTCTTAAATCTCTAAATACACCTCCCTGTACAATTCCAAATAAACTCTGGCCACCATCATCAGGATGAGCTTCTTGGCATCTCTTAGCCCAGCGAACAGTTCTCCAAGCGGCAACTTCTGCCTGATATCTTCCCGAGGGATAAGGAATACATTCGTCAAAGGCCATGGCAATATCCGAACCCAAAGCTATTTGAATTTCCATAGCCTTTTCTGGACTTATAAAGTGCTTGGAACCATCAAGATGAGAATTAAAAAACACCCCTTCATCATTTACTTTATTCAACTTCCCTAAACTAAAAACCTGAAAGCCACCACTATCCGTTAAGAGGGCTCCTCCCCACCCCATAAACTTATGCAATCCACCAGCTTGAGCAATCAAATTATGCCCGGGTCTAAGATATAAATGATAAGAATTACTTAGAATAATCTTAATACCTGCTTTTTCCAATTCTTGAGGAGACATAGCTTTAACGGTAGCCTGAGTTCCTACGGGCATAAATACGGGGGTTTCAATAGTACCGTGAGGGGTAAACAATTTTCCTAATCTTGCTTTAGTTTTTTTACACTCTTTCGTCACTTCAAATTTTATCGCCAAAAATCTCTAACCTCTTAATTTCGCTCTTAACCGTTTATAATCTATTATTTTGGAAACCGACAACTATATAATCATCATCGCATCCCCAAAGCTATAGAATCTGTATTTTTCTCTTATTGCCTCCTCGTAGGCTCTAAAAATAAAATCCTTTCCGGCAAAAGCAGAGACCAATAGTAAGGGGGTAGATTGAGGGAGATGAAAATTAGTGACTAATACCTCTACTAATTTAAATTTATAACCAGGATAGATAAATAAATTACTCCAATTACTACCACCGCTCGCCATCCCTCCTTCCTCGGGATTAAAAGCCGATTCCAAAGTACGCGTAGTGCTCGTCCCTACGGCAATAATTCGTCTCTTTTCACGATGAGCACGATTAATCTTTTGGGTAACCTCTGGCGAAATAGAATAAAACTCGGCGGACATTTTATGTTTTTCTATTTCCGAAACTCTTACCGGCTCAAAAGTCCCTCGGCCAATATGCAAGGTTATATAAACTATTTCTACCCCTTTACTACTAATTTCTTTTAATAGAGGTTTAGTAAAATGAAAGCCGGCAGTGGGGGCAGCGATAGAACCATCTTCTACTGCATAGACTGTCTGATAATCATCTTTTTCTTCTAATTCTTCTTTAATATAAGGAGGGGTAGGTATCTTCCCGATTCTTTCTAGTATTTCTTGGAAATCACCCTTAAAATTAAATTCAACAAGATAAACCCCCTTTTCCTCCTCTTTGGTTTTAACTACCCCGTTCAATCCCTCAGCAAAGATTATCCTGGTCCCTGGATGAACACTTTTCCCGGGTTTAATTAACACTTCCCAATCCCCACCATCCCGAGGATTAAGAAGAAGTATTTCTATTTTCCCCTTAGTGTTTTCTTTGGCACCCAAAAGCCGGACTGGCAAAACCTTAGTATTATTTAAAACTAAAAGATCTCCCGCCTTAAGATAATCTACGATATTCCTAAAATGAGAGTGGCGAATCTCTTGGCTCCCCCGGTCTAAAACCATCAAACGACTATGGTCCCTTGGTTTCATCGGTTTTTGAGCAATATAGCCCCCGGGCAGATAGTAATCAAATTCTTCTAATTTCATTATCCTCTTTTTTATCCTTATCCTTTTCCTTTTCCTTTTCTTCTATTCTGCTATTTCTTTACTTTTCAATAATATTTAATAATGTTTATCCCCTGATAATAATGCTTCAATATATCTACATACTTATAACCTTGAAGAGCCATACCGTAAGCTCCCCATTGAGACATCCCCACACCATGTCCATTCCCCCGTCCAGTAAAGGAAAAGGATAAAGGAATATCTAGAATATCTACTTTCCGACTAATAACTTTTTTTTCTATCATCTTCTGTTCTTTTTTCTGCTTCTCTTCTTCTTTACTCTCTCTTTTCTTTTTTATCAATTCGATTAATTCCTCAATAGTCCAGTCTTCTTTCTGTTCTAAAATTTCTTTAATCGATCCCTGTTGCTCTTGCTCCTCTTCGGCAACCTCTTCATTAATCGTTACATTTTCTTCGTCTTCTGGTAAGACCTCTAATTCTTCAGTTATAGTAGCACTTACCCTACCAGGGGTATCAATGGTGAAAAGGGCACTTCTAACTAAATCCGGTCCCACCAGGTTCCTAAAATCACTAGTTTTTATATAAATAACTTTCCCGCTTTCGGGAGTCAGGGCTAATTTGCTTATTCTGCCAGTTTTAGTCTTTTCCACTGGTTCAATTGATTTTATCAAATCTATCCCGTATCCTTCTTTATTTAACTTTTCCGTTAAGTCTTCCCTGGTTATGGAATAAGTCCAATTATGGTGAGGAGGGTCAACCGCTTCTTCATATTTTGACTCTACACTTCTCAAATAGGGGACATAATTCCCCCAGACATTTTCACTGTCCTCAGTATATCCCCCGCTATCCGAATGATACACCGCATTAATGGGTTTTCCTTCATAGACCATTATTAACCCTCTGGTTTCGTCAACTGCTTTATTAGTCAAGGGATCTTCGTGATTTACTCCCCCATAAGCTTGACTATTGGTAGAGGCACAAAGGTTATAACCATCATCTGCATATTTGTTCATATTGAAGAGGGCATAAGTTCTCGCCGCAATGGCTTGGGCTTTCAGGACCTCCATAGGCCACTGGGGAGATATTTCTCTTTTTAAAACCCCATAAAGGTATTCTTCTATTCCCACTATATTGATTACCTCTAACCTTTTTTTATCTTTTTTATTAATAGCTACCTCGATATTCCCTCTATATCGATATTTTTGGCCACCAACTATAACTGTAATTTTTGTACTCCCTACCGGGACAATACTCAACGGTCCGGAGTAAACCCCTATTCCTGAAATTTTTATTCCTTTCTCTTGGGGTGAGAGGGTAACCGTCTTATTTTTTTCTTCACTGATAAGCCCTTTGGTCTTTAGATTATAAATCTTAAAAGAGCCCTCAGCACCGATACTAACTTCGTTTTGGTTCAAAAAAATTCCTACTCGAAGCAAGGGTTCCTTTTCTACTGCCAGGATACCATTAGAAAACACAAGTAGTAAAAAAATACACCACCCTAAAAACAAAAAAAACATCTTCAATTTCTTTTTATCCACTTTTTGCAACCAATTTATCTCCTGTTTCCATTTATTTTTTCTATTCATTTTTGGTGCTAGTACTCCGTTAACTAAGGTAGGATAGTTATGTCATGGTGAGGGGGGCAGGGCGACCGAAGCAATCTCCAGAAATATAATCTATTTTATTTAACCGGGCGCTAGTTTGTTTTTTATAACAATTTCTCCTGGATATCTCTTTTTCTCTTCTTATTAAAATATTTATAGGCTAAATCGGTAGCTACTCTCCCTTTAGGAGTCCTCTGAAGAAAACCTTTCTGCAGAAGATAAGGTTCATAGACATCACTAATAGTATCAGCATCTTCACTAATCGAAGCAGCTAAGGTTTGTAACCCTACCGGACCACCAGAAAATTTTTCTATTATAGTAAGTAATAATTTTTTATCGATATCACATAAGCCAAAATTATCTATTTCCATCATCGCTAAGCCAAAATCAGCGATTTCCTCAGTTATTACTCCTTCACCTTTAATTTGAGCATAGTCACGAAGTCGGCGTAATAGTCTATTGGCAATACGAGGGGTCCCTCTGGACCTTTCGGCGATCTTCTTGGCAGCTACTTGGGCTACTTCCACTTTTAAAATTTGAGCAGATCTCATTACTATCTGTTCCAACTCCTTTTCTTCATAATAACCCACTCGAGTTATAACGCCGAAACGACTCCTTAAAGGTGAGGTAATTAAACCGGTTCGCGTGGTTGCCCCGATAAGAGTAAATTTGGGTAAACTTATACGAATAGAACGTGCGCTTGGACCTTTACCAATTAAAATATCTAATTCGAAATCTTCCATAGCGGGATACAATATTTCCTCTACTGCCCGATTTAAGCGGTGAATTTCATCTATAAACAAAACATCATTCTCTTGCAAGTTAGTAATTATGGCAGCTAAATCTCCTGCCCTTTCAATTACTGGTCCAGAGGTCATCTTAATATTTACCCCCATTTCATTGGAGATAATATAAGCTAAAGTGGTTTTACCTAAACCTGGAGGTCCATATAGCAGAATATGATCAATAGGTTCTTTTCTCTTTCGAGCAGCACTGATATAAATTTTAAAATTCTTCCTGATATTTTCTTGACCAATAAACTCGGCAAATAATCTTGGTCTTAAATTTATATCTAAATCAGGCTCTTCTTTTCTTAACCCTAAATCAATAGTTGATTCTTTTTTAAACTCCATAAATTCTCTCTCAAATCCTTATTTAATATTCTTTAAAGATTCTCTAACTAATTCTTGAAGAGTTAATTTTCGGTCAAATTTTTTCTGGGTTTGCTCTACTATAGACTCGGCCCTTTTGTGAGTATAACCTAATACTTTAAGAGCTTCTATAGCCTCATTAAAGATCTCTAATTTATTATCTTTTCCTGCGGGGACTACTTCTATAAAATCAGACTTACTTATTTTTTCTTTCAGCTCTAAAATAATCTTCTTGGCTAATTTATTACCAATTCCTGCTATCGCCGTAATTGCTTCCATATTTTCTTGTAAAATTGCTTTTTTAAAATCCTCAGGAGTCATTTCGGAAAGAACATTAAGACCTACCTTTGGTCCAATACCTGGTGTACTAATAATTAATTCAAAAAAAATCTCCTCCTCTAGAGTTAAAAATCCATAAAGGGCTATTTTATCTTCTCTCAGATATAAGTAGGTATAAATTTTAGTTTTATCACCAATTTTTAGGGAAAGATGGCGGTAAGAGGGAATGTTAACCTGATATCCTATACCACTTACCTCTATTATAAGACAATTCGTTTTAATTGCTTCTACTTTTCCTTCCAAAAAAGATATCAAGTTTAAAACTCTCCTATAATGATAGTTAGCAATAATTGTTAGTTGGCCGGTTGGCTAGTGCTCCGTTAACTAGGGTAGGATAGTTAGGAGATTGCCACGCCCTGATAAATCA
>DFYM01000047.1 GCA_002383355.1 Candidatus Immundihabitans aquiphilus
TAATCGATCTTTTAGATCTAAATAATATTAGCTTAGAGGAATTTAGCTATGGAGAAGTAAGTGCCAGGACCGGTCAGGCCTCCTTAGACTACATTTATAAAGCGATAGACTTGGCAATGGCTAAGGAGATTGATGCGGTGGTAACTGGGCCTATTCATAAGGAAGCCATTAAAGCTGCTGGTTCGCCTTACGCCGGTCATACGGAAATATTTGCCACGCGTACTCAAGCTAAAGATTACGCTATGATGCTAGTAGATAAGAATTTAAAGGTGATCCATGTTTCTACCCATGTCTCCCTCCGTGAGGCCTGTGATTTGGTAAAAAAAGAAAGGGTTTTAACCGTTATTCGTTTGGCCGATAAGGCCTTAAAAGATTTAGGGATTAAAACCCCCCACATTGGAGTAGCTGGCTTAAATCCTCATGCCGGCGAAGGTGGACTTTTTGGTAAGGAAGAGATAGAGGAGATAAATCCAGCCATAGAGCAAGCTAAGAAGGAAGGGATAAAGGCGGAAGGGCCTATCCCCCCCGATACCATTTTTTCTAAGGTCCTGGGGAGGCAATATGATATTGCCGTAGTGATGTACCATGACCAAGGGCATATACCAATAAAGGTCACTGGCTTTAAGTATAATAAATCGACTAATAAATGGTCAACGATGAGTGGGGTTAATGTGACCGTTGGTCTACCGATTATTAGGACTTCCGTAGACCATGGCGTTGCCTTTGGCAAGGCAGGCGAGGGTAGGGCTAACGAAGAAAGTATGATAGAAGCTATAAAAATGGCTATTCAATTTGCCAGTTAAACATATTTTTCGTAGGAGGAATAATTTATGAAAGCGGCCTATAAACCCAATAGAGAAAAAGGGATTAAAATAGTAGATGTGCCTATTCCAGAAATAGCGGCTAATGAAGTATTGGTAAAAGTTAAAAAGGCGGCTATTTGTGGTACGGATATTCATTTATACGATTGGACTAACTGGTGTGAAAATGTAGAAGCCAAGAACCCTATGATCATTGGTCATGAATTTTGTGGGGAAGTAGTGGAAGTAGGTGCGCAGGTAACTTCGGTTAAGGCCGGTGACTTAATAGCCGGAGAGACCCATATCCCTTGTGGTAAGTGTATCTTGTGCAGGACAGGGAGACAACATATATGTAAGGACATGAAGATATTGGGGGTACATACCGATGGGGTTTTTGCTGAATATGCAAAAATTCCTGAGATTTGTGCCTGGAAGCTTTTGCCTGGTACCCCCCCAGAAATAGGAGCAATCTATGAACCCTTTGGTATTGCCGTGCATGGTGTTTTACGAGATAAGGTTGCGGGGCTTTCCACGGTAATTGTAGGGGCTGGTCCTATCGGATTATTTGCCACCAACGTAGCCAATATATCAGGGGCTCGACAAATATTTGTTCTAGATGTGAATGAATATAGATTAAAATTGGCGAACAAGATGGGAGACAATATCCTAACTTTAAACTCTAAAAAAGACGAAGTGGCTAAGATTATAAGTGAGGAAACCGAAGGAAGAGGGGCTGATGTAGTAATAGAATTAAGCGGTTCGGTGGAGGGCACCAGGACTGCCTTTGAGGTTTTAGGCAAAGGAGGGCGGATTTCCCTAATTGGGCTACATTCCCGAGAGGTACCTCTGGATTTAGTGAATAATGTTATCTATAAAGAGGCCACTGTTTATGGTATTACTGGTAGAGAAATGTTTAACAGTTGGTACCAGACGGAGAACTTAGTCAAAACAGGAAAGTTAAATATTAAAGAAGTATTAACTCACGAATTTAGTTTAGAGGAAGTAGAAAAAGCCATCTTAATGGCCAAGGAAGGAAATTGCGGTAAAGTTATTATTGCTGTTGAATAGAAAATAAAGGAGTAGCCAGTGTCAGAAAAATTTGAAAAATCTATTGTGCTGCCAGCATTTTTCCCCAGTTCAATGGAGAGGGCACCGCATTTTTTAGAGGCAATAAAGACTCTAAAGAATTACAATATTCATTTTATCGAGTTTTATTATAAAGGAAATGATAGAAAGACAATTCAGGAATATTTGACCAGTTATAATATAAAAATTATCTACCTGGGAGCGATGGCTGCCAAACAGAAAAATTTAAATTTGTCTTCCCTAAATTTAGAGCTGAGAGAAGAATCAGTTCAAGAAATGAAAAGGTGTATAGATGAGGCTTATTTTTATGGTTCGCAAAGTATATTGATAAATAGCGGACGATCTCCGGACAACGGAGAAAAGAAAGTTGCTTATGAATACCTAAAAAAATCACTCGAAGAACTTTTAAAGTATATAGAGGGGGAAGCCCAAGATTACCAATTAAATCTTAGTTTAGAGCCAGGAGATACAAAAGTGGATTCTTTTTCGTTAATTGGGAGTACTGATCTGGCAATTACACTGGTTCACGAGATAAGAGAAAAATATAGAAATTTTAGTTTGACTTTGGATACAAGCCATCTAAGGCAATTAGATGAGGAGCCGATTGATTCTATTAAAAGAGCATCCCCTTACTGTAACCATATCCACTTAGCTAATTGTATTATAAGGGATAAATCGTATAAACTTTATGGAGACAAACATCCGGAATTCGGAATTGAAGGCGGGGAGATAAGCATAGAAGGACTGAGAAATATTTGGGAATCCATAAAAGGAATATATAAAGGAACTGAACTGATTGTTGGTTTAGAGATAATCTGTAGAAAAAAGAATAACCAAGAAGAGATAGATTATTTTGAAAACATAATGAAGGATCTGAATTGGTTTTACAAATAAATTGAAAAAGGAGAGAATAAAAATGATTGTTAAGGAAAATAAGCCAAAAAAAGTGGTTATAATTCATACCAGCAATGTAACGTTTGAATATTTAAATAATTTGTTTCATGAATTAGTTCCTGAGGTGATTGTAAAGAATATTATTGATGATAGTTTGCTTGCCGAGGTAATAGAAAATAAAGGAGTGACAAAAGGAGTAATAAAAAGAATTTGTACTTATGCTGTCCTTGCTGAGAAAATTATTGGGGCTGACCTCATTTTTAATCAATGTTCCTCAGTGGGAGAAGCAGCAGATATAGCTGCAAAATTGGTTGATATTCCCTTGGTTAAGATAGATGAAAAAATGGCAGAAGTTGCATGTAAGAGAGGAGATAAAATTGGAGTGATTGCTACCTTAGAAACAACATTAGGACCTACTGTCCGCCTTATTAAGAAAACTGCGGATAATTTAAACAAGAAAGTTGAAATTATAGAAAAGTTGTGTGAAGGAGCCTTTGATATACTTAGAAAAGGTAATACTAAAGGACACAATAAGATGGTGATTGAAGCTATCAAAGAATTATCCAAAGAAGTTGATGTTATTGTCTGTGCCCAAGGAAGTATGGTGACTTTACTTGATGAATTAGGTGAAGTGACTGTACCGGTTTTGACCAGCCCTAGATTAGGTATTGAACAAGCTATAGAAATTTTAGAAAGAAATAATTAGAAATCTACCTACAATTTTGTGGTGTATGCTTGAAAAAAATGTATAGGGTGCGTAAAAGGATATTCAAATATTTGGAAAATGTGGTAAATAGCAGAAATGGATTTTTATTTATATAGTTTATATAACCGAACATATGGACATAGAGTCCACAAGTTGTTGATGTGAACTTATTTTTTAAGTAGTAAACATAACTTGAAAGAAATTAGTAGAATTTTAAAAATTAATTTGGTTTAGGAGGAGAATTTATATGGAGAGATACATCGTAGGTGCTAAAGTTGAAGATATTGAAACCCCAGCTTTGTTAATTGATCTTGATGTAATGGAGGATAACCTCCAGGAAATGGCTCACTTTATAAAAGAAAGCGAGAAATTTATTAGGCCGCATTTCAAAACACACAAGAGTCCTTTCTTAGCTCATAAACAGATTGAAGCAGGAGCGATTGGAATTACCTGTCAAAAATTGTCAGAAGCAGAAATCCTAGCTAAATCAGGAATTAAGGATATTTTAATTACTAACGAAATCATAGGGGGAACAAAAAATAAAGAGATTAGTAAATCTGGCTGCTTATACTAAAGTCAAGGTAGCTATTGACAACGAGCAAAATGCGGAAGATATTTCTAAGGCAGCCTTAGAAAAAGGTGTGGTTATTAATTATTTAGTTGACCTCAATATTGGAATGAATCGATGTGGAGTGGAATCAGGTGAACCTACTTTGAAATTGGTAAAGAAACTTGATATTTTAAAAGGTTTAAATTTTTTAGGAATTATGGCTTATGAAGGACACACTGTATTTATTGAATCTTTGGAAGAAAGGAAAAAAGAAACTATTAAGTCTCTCCAAAAGGTGAGTCAAACAAAACAGATCTTGGAACAGGCAGGATTCCCTTGTCAGATTGTTAGTAGTGGTGGTACCGGAACCTATATGATTACCGGTCAATATCCTGATATTACAGAAATCGAGGGTGGTAGCTATCTTACCATGGATACCAAATATGACACCATAGAAGGGGTGAGCGGCACTTTTAAGATTGCCCTAAGCCTATTGGCTACCGTAATAAGCATACCCAGTGATGAAAGGGTGATTATTGATGCTGGGATGAAGTCTATTACCAAGGAATTTGGTATGCCTTTATTAAAAAAATCCAATGGAAGGAGTTGAATTATACAAACTTTCCGAAGAACATGGATTTCTTCGAGTTAGTAAAGATGCAAAAAGACTGTTTTCCATAGGACAAAAAATAGAATCATTTCCCAGCCACGGATGTACCACCATTA
>DFYM01000014.1:0-7532 GCA_002383355.1 Candidatus Immundihabitans aquiphilus
ACTTATTTAATAAATAATAATCATATTATTTTATAGTATCGAAATTTTTTGAAATTCCGATACTATAAAATAGGTCACCGCTTCTCAATTTCCACTCCCCGCAAATAAGAGATAGAAAAAAAGTAGCCTGTCCCCTTTACCTCCCCTTAATAAAATCTTCATAGGATAATTCTAAATCATTTAATATCTTTCTCAGCAAAGATCTATCAATATCTTTCCCTTTATCTTTTTACAATTTCCATTCCGCTCATAATTGGTAACTTACTCATAAGGCAACTTTTTGAATCCCAACTATCTCTTTAATATAAGGGGCACCTTCTCCTTGAACTTCCAAATACAACTCAATGGCCTCTCTAATATTGTCAAGAAGTTCTTCTATTGTCTTTCCCTGACTATGACAGCCTTTAAGCTCTAAAGCTGTTCCAACAAAGTATCCATCTTCACCTTTTTCGATAATTACCGTAAATTGCCTTCTCTTTTTCATCTCCAAATCCTCATTCAATTTTTTAAAAAACAAAATGGTCAAGTTCTTTTTTCCCTGTAAAAGTGAATAGCTTTTTTATTCACTTCAGACCACCTTCTATTTTTTGTACTTATATTATTTTAACATATTTCCTTGAACTTTTTACTAAATATTGGCTTACTAAAATTAATTTTACATAGTATTTGATTCCAGTTAAAGATAATGATTATAACCCTATGATAATTATATGATGGTTTTCAATTTACAGAAAAAAAGATGTGGGCTTAAGTGGATGAGATTGCCACGCCCTGCTTTCAGCAGGTCTCGCAATGACAAAATCTTATCTCCTATATTAATCGGTCAATCGGCTAATTGGGTAACTGGTAAATAGGTAAATTATTCTCAACGGTCACCGTTATTATTACCTCTTTTTCAATAATATAAATACTTCAACTCTTTTCTGCTCATAATATTTGCAGTTTCTTGTCTTCTTGAAATTATATATTTTAGCTTTTCCAATACGTCCACATTTAGCTGAAATAGAAAAGCCATGTTGATAACATCTGTAATCTCGTTTTTATTTGTCCCTCGCTCTTCTGCCCGCTCTAAGGTATGTTTATCAATTTATATCTCCATAGTTAATACTTACTCTTTCCTTAGCTTGCCTATTGCCAATACTTTTCTATCCACATTTTAAATTATAACCTACACTTAATATAATACGTTAATATGTCCAACTCTACATTTTATGACTGCTCAAAATTAAGAATTTCTTATTCATATTTTTATATTTTTATACCCTCTTTTTCAATCATCTTTCTTAAAGAATCATGGCAATCTTCAGGATCTATTATATCAATTTTAAATTTAGAACTTAAGGATATAATTTCTGCTACTGCCTTAAAGTACCTGTCTGGTGCTATGCCCCAGACAGCTAAATCTATATCCGACCATTTATTAAAATAAAGAGGGTCTCTTAAAGATCCAAAGACTACAATCTTTTTAGCTTGATATTTGTTATACAGAAGTTTAGCCGCCTCTTTCGCTACCAACCAAGCCTCTTGATATCTTTGTAATAGATATTCTTTTTCCTTTTTTTCTCTCTCTTTTAAGAATTTCTGATATTCTCTTATCTCTTCTGGAGTTAAATCCTTCGCTGTTCTAAACATAACCTCCCTTTTTCTCCCTTTTTCTCCCTTTTTCTCCCTTTTATCCTAATTATTTAATTATTAACTTATTGTCAAGAGAACTGTCCCCCTGACAACTGAATTAACCTTAAGGTGATTGTTTATTTAAATTTCTCCAGCAAATTTTAATAATTCTTGTATTAACTTTTTATTTACCCAAAAACCTGTTTTCATTAATTTCCTGAGTGTATCTTTCAAGGAAACAATTTTCCCATCAAATTTAGCTCGTAATAAAATTCCTATTGTTCCCGTTATTTGGAGATCGTAAATTCTCGCAATTTCCCTCGCATCCAAGTCATCCAATAAAATTAGAGAGGTGATGAATTGCTAATGACCTTTCGCATAATTTTGGTCTTCTTTAAGTTCTTTCTTTGAATAATGTCTCTCTATCTTTCTTTCTCCCAAGCTATCTATAAACTCCCACTTGCTTATTCCTGCTAATCTTCTCGCTACTCCCATAGTAGCCATTCCTTTTTTATATAAGAAAAAGGCAAATTCCTTCTTCAACTCACTTTCCAAACGTTCTTTGGGTAATTTTATAGCTTCAATAAGCTCATCGGGGATAGTTAAAATTAAGGGCATTCTCTTCACTCCTTTATTTAATCAATAGTCTAGAAATCATTTTAATTAATTATATCATAATCGCCTTATCAATACTAATTACCCTTTCTTCTCCTTATCACCCTCTCCCTCCCTTCGCCCCTCAAGGGAGAGGATTAAGGTGAGGGTGAGGGTGAGGTCATATACATTGACAATTAACGGGTAAATGCTATTATTTAACAAATAGATGTATTATTTAGATGGAGGGATACTATGTCTAACAAAGTAAAAGTAACCATTTGAGGTTTTTATTCCTAAGGGACTTGCCAACTTAGATAGTGATTCGAAAATAATGATTGTTCAACTTAGAAGTATTGATAAAAAAAGATTGTTAAACAAAATTGGTACTATTGAGGATAATAAGATTATCAAAAAAATAAATGATATTATTTCCGAACACTTTTCGTTATAATTTTTTCTAATTTCTTTTATAATAGATAGTTCTAATTAGGAATTTTTCCATTATTGCGAGACAACAAAGCGAGCGGTCTCCTGCCCATAGGATAGGGTAAATCAGCCCACCAAATATCACCCTTTTGCATCGTTTAAAATTCCTTATCTAAAACCTGATATTGTTCCTTTTCTAATTCAGCTATTTTTTCTGTGTTTTCCGGAAAGGCCTGGTAACCTTTAATATATTGTTTTACTTTTTCTTCTTGAGTTATTCTATTAAAATAATACTGAATAATCTCTTGAATTAAGGCGCTTCTATTACTATTTCTTTTTTTCTTCTCATTTTCTAATTTTCTATAATTATTTTCATCAAGGGTAATAGTCAATCTTCTATTTTTCAAATTTATTACCTCCATTAGAATATACCATAATCATACTTTTATCATACTTTTACTTACCATATTATATTACCTATAATAATTTTTGTCTATAATATCAGGGTTTACGCGGCATCTTTTCTTCTCCTTATCACCCTCTCCCTCCCCTTCGCCCTTCGAAGGAAGAAGATTAAGGTGCCAGGAAGCATTAGAAATTATCACCACATCCATAAACATTCTTTCCTCTCCCTGAGAAGGGAGAGGATTATGATGATGAGTATTACTGTATTCAGTTTCAGTAGACCATAGGTACAACATAAAATTCATTATACGATATACGTTATACGTAATACGGTATACNNCTACCTTAGTTAACGGAGCACTAGCTAGAGCTAACTGGCAAATTGTCTAATTGGTAAACCGCTTAATTGGCAAAAGAATTCCCTTGCGTCTTTAGTCCTTATTTAATTTCTGGTAATTCCGAAATTTTACTTAGCAATCTTAAAATAAGAGGTTTATTTTTTACAAATATATTAATAGACTGCCACCTAAAATTCAAATATCGGTGGGCTAACCTATTTCTTTGCAGGGCTATTTTGGCCAACACTTGTTGCTCTTCTTCGGAAAACCCTAATCTTCGGGAACATTCACTTAAAACCTGAGCATAGCTCTCCACCGCGATACCTTGTTGAGTAAGAATAGTTCCGCATAGCTCAATTAAAGCAGTAAATATATTTTCTACAGTCCGATCCATTAATTTTTGAAGTTTACGATCTGCTTTGTATTCTTTCCAGCTTACCTTAATATAGTCTTCTTCAAACTCTTTTATTTCCAAAGCGATAAACTGCAAAGAATCGCTAATTCTTCCTTGGGCATAATTAAATTCAGGCACGATCAATCTCCTTTAGAATCTTTTGAGCCACTTCTCGCTGCCAGGAAATCCCAAAAATCTTAAAATCTTCCATCTGTCTAATTGCCTCCAATTTTAACTTCACAAAACTATCCATATCCTTAATATAAAGGGGAATACCTAATATGATGGCATTATAATAAAGCAGAGGGTGGGGAAAATCTTCTTTAATAGGAAGGATATTTACTTCTTTTCCTATCTCCATGCTTAATTCATAAGAAATAGTATTAATTAATTCAAATAAAGAATCTTCATCTTTAATGTAAGGGGAGAAAAGTATAGCTAAATCAATATCTGACTCCTGGTGAGGATAACCAGTAGCCCAGGAACCGTAAAGAAAAGCCATCTCTATATAATATTCGGGTGCCTTCTGTTTAAAATAATCTTTTAACTTTAAAACAAATTTTTCTCTTTGCATTTTAAGGGTTTTTTCCATTTGGTTATTACCCTTAAAATTATAACATATACTTAAAAAATAAAATACTATTGCCTCAAATCTACTAAAATTTTACCCTATCCTCAAATCAGCAAAATAGAGAATATTATTCTCTATACTTCTCGGAGGAGCAGAAAGAATTAGTCCATTTATAATAAAAGGGGACATAATAAACAGGGACAGGCAACTTTTTTAAAACAAAAAGTAACCTGCCCCCCCCTTCTTCTTCCAAGACCTGAATCCCCTAAACCGATTAAGACTCAAAAGATAAAACTTCTAATTCAGAACGCGTCGGGCGAGCAGTATTAACAATTCTTTCCAGCTGTTCAGCAGTTTTAGAATCAATCCATTCTTCGCCGCATTGGTTACAAATCTTAGCTGGTACTCTTCTTACCACCACTACACCAAATTTTAAATCAACACTATAAATAGTATAGCCTTGTTTTTTTCTCCGCCACATAAGGGACATTTTTCCATCTTATTATCTCCTTCTTGTCTTAAAATCAGATTCAAATTTATCTAAAGTAGGCTCATAAGCAGTAATTATACAACCTTTTTGATTCTGCTCATCTAAACTTACCACTATATGAAATGGCTTACCTTTTACAACTTTAAACATTAGACAACTAGAAAATGGTTTATCCTTGGGATACTCCTCGATTACTTCACCTTTTGAAATTACTTCCAAAACAACATCCTGTGAGATGTTACGTTCTGCTAAACGAACTAAAGTATGCTTCCTCCACTAAAAAAGGTGAGGGTGAGGTCATACCACTATTACTTTTTACTCATTACAACTTAATCGGTAAATTGATAAACTGGTAAATTGTATTGCAAAAGCCCTTCCTTCAAAAGGCATCCTCATGTTTGGCAATTGCCAGAATGAATATCTCATCTCCTACTTTTCTGTATAGGCATCTATAATTTTTATTAATACTAAATTCCCAAATATCTGTTGTTCCCTTTACTGTTTTATTTCTTAAAGAAGGATATTGTGAATCTTCTACTAGCATATCCAGACACCAGTAAAACTTTTCTTTAATAGGTTTGGAAAATTTCTTTTTACTTTTCAAAGATTTTATAAGATGTTCAGGTATATGTATCTTACTAATCACTCTCAGCTACTTTCTTTAAATCTTGACCAGAGCTAAAAGTGGCATATTTTCCCTCTTTAAAATCTTTTTCTGACCTCTTTATCTGCTCTTGAGTTTCCTTCTTAAAGAAATAGGCCTGGTCTTTATCTACAATTACTCCTGGAGTGATAGTTATTTTATTACCTTCTACGCTGAATCTGACCACATCTCCCTCTTCAATATTTAACATTTTTCTTATCTTCCCGGGAATGGTGATATGTCCATTCCTAGCAATTTTACCAATTACTTCCACCATCTTAATTTACCCCCTTGCTAAATATCTTTATAGAAAGATAGCATAATTATCACTTTTTGTCAATTTAAAAATAACATAATATGTTATTATATCAATATAATTAACCTTCTTTTATCCTCAATTTTTGCTCTATGAGCTTTAAATAATAGTTTATTTGATTAAGCAATTTCCTTCGCTTATATCAGAGCAGTATTAATATTAAGATGATCCTCAGATATCAGTCCTTAGTTTCCAGTTAAAGATAATGATTATAACCCTATGATAATTATATGATGGTTTTCAATTTACAGAAAAAAGATGTGGGCTTAAGTGGATGAGATTGCCACGCCCTGCTTTCAGCAGGTCTCGCAATGACATTTTACTTTGGTAGTTTATCTTATCTTAGAATATCGAGATTCCCGGGCAATTCCTATATTCAGGGGAGGTATCCCCTGAAACCCCTCCAAGAGAATACCTTTAAAATACAATTCCAAGAAAATACTATCTTGTTTTGCAACAAGATATTCAAGGGGGAAAATTCCCCTCTTAAGAGGGGTGTCCCGAAGGGACGGGGTGTTCCCCTTGACTACCCCTGAAAGAACTTCTGACTAGCAACTATATTTTAACGATATACGTTAATACGTTATACGTAATACGGTATACCCTTTTGTCATTGCGAAGAGAGCGCAGCGACCGAAGCAATCTCCTTCAATTCTACCCACAGTATTTTGCTGAAAACTGAGAACTGAAAACTATATCTTAAGTTCCCCCCCCTTAAGTAAAGGATTGCCTGTCTAATCCTCCCCCTTAAGGGGGAGGATGAAGGTGGGGATGAAAGTGTTTTATCTTTTTCACGTTATGCGGAATAAGGTATAAGATTTTAACTGGTAAATTAGTAGATTCTATACTATAAATTCTGAATTATCTCTGTAAAATCAACTAAATCCTTCAAATGCTTTTCAATAATTGATTGAATAATTTTTATATTGAGTTTCTGATAATTATGAATGGCAATATTCCTAAAACCAACCATAGCCTTTAGTCTCTCAGAAATATCATTATCGATTATTCCCTGGTCATATAATATATCAAAGGCATCTCTGGTCCATTGAGGAATTCCTAACCCTTTCTCTGCTATAACATGCATTCCCAAGTCAATTGCTGCCTCGCATGCCCTTTGTATATTTAGGATAATTGAATCCTGTCTTGTAATAATATTTAAATTATTCGGATTATCTGCATATTCCTCATATACTCTTTGTATACACTTTTTAATAATATCAGACTTATTTAAAACAATATCATCTATCATACGGTACTATCCTTTTTCTATCACTTATTAATAATTTCCCGTCTTCTCTCGTTTAAGAAAACATAATCCCGTAAAACTCCTAATTGAAAATGCATCTTTTCTTGATTGTCTGAATTATAGATTAATTTACCATTTCTTAAAATCTCGGCCTTAAAGACTGTAGAAGCTCTTTTTAAATCTACAATATCAACTTCTCTCTTAAGGTCATCAGCTAATTGCTGTGAAATCATGTAAAGTTGGTATTCATCTATTTGCTTATCAGTTAATATGGCAATATCAATATCACTATCATTTCGGACTCTATTTGTAATCATGGAACCAAAAATATATATTAATTTTGGGGATAAATTATTTGTCAATATTTTTTTTATTTTTTTCTCTATTTCGTCTAAATTCATACTATGCACCAATATATTATTTATAATTAAATTATATCATAAACATTATATATGATAATTGTTCAAGATATTCAAGGGGGAAAATTCC
>DFYM01000014.1:7594-20744 GCA_002383355.1 Candidatus Immundihabitans aquiphilus
GTAATACGGTATACCATTTTGTCATGGCGAAGGAGCGCAGCGACCGAAGCAATCTCATCCACTTATACCCGCATCTTTTATCTGAAAACAGTTAGTGGTAAATGGCTAAAATCTTCGATTATTTTATTTAATGTTTTAACATTCATAGTTCTAAACCTCTTCTTATTCTTTTTCCCCTCTCCTCTTTCACTCCTTTTTCTCGCTCAAAGATTCCTAAAATTTTAAAACAAATTAATCATTTTACTCAATATCTCTTTTTCATTTATTATAACACAAATGAGTCCACTCTAAAAAGTCAATTATAGGATGAGTTCGTGTCAACTACTTGTGGGTAGTTTCCCTTACCTCAAAAATTAGGGAAATTAAATCAAGTTACAGGGTAAGCGATGATAAACAAATTCTAACCGTAAAATGAGAATAATAGCAATACATTCTAATGATACACTCCTATATTTTTTTGTTAATAGTTTAATTAATACTGATTAGCTCCTTTAATTGTTTCACCCAGCCCCTATCCTGGTGGGGGCCTACCAATACTGGAAGAGAATACTTACGGTCATACCATGGCTCCCATGGTATCAATAGGCAATCCTTTCTCTTTGAGACGATCTACGGCATTGATTCCCTCAGCATTATTGAGGAGATAGGTTGATAGTTCATTTAATTCATCTTTTCTCTGGGGATTCTTGTCTTTTTCTTCTTCTAATAACAGAAGTGCTTCGGAGATGTTGCCTTCTTGTAAGAGCAGACTAATCCGGGATTTTTGACTTCGGTTATAGGAGAGGGTCTGGGTTAGTTTCCGTTTTAAGGGAAAGGGACCTAACTGATAGATACAATTGGGGAAATAATCTTTCGCTCCTTCTTTGATCCAGGTAGCCCCGTCTCCTCCTACCAAGATAAGGTTATGGTCATACACCTGAAGTTTCTCTTCGGCAAGTAAGCTCACCTGAGCCATAAATTCATCAGCTGGACCAAGACCGGCATAGGCTAATTTGTCTTTGAGTTTTTTGGCCTCAGAGGTTCCCGCCCTCAACTAATAATGGAAAGAGATTCAGACGATGAGTCAGTTTTTTATTCTAATAGGATTTCCTCCAGGGCATAGATTAATTGCTGATTTTGTTTCTGGGTACCAATGGTAATCCTGAGGAAGGTGTCACAACCCCATAGCCTACCAGAACGAACTATAATACCCTTCTCCATAAGCTTATTAGTAATTACCTCGGCATCTTTTTTCACATCTACATAGATAAAATTTGCTTCAGTAGGAATATAAGAAAGCTTCAATCTATCAAATTGCTGGTATAAAAAAGCCTTCCCTTCTCTATTATTTTGTAATAATTTCCCCCGGTACCTCTCATCTGCCAAAAATACTCGAGCAGCAACCTGGGCTAAGCAATTAACCGAATAGGGAGGTTGTATCTTTTTCAGATAATAAATTATCTCTTCTGGGGCAATACCAAAACCAATCCTCAATCCAGCCATACCGCCAATTTTGGAAAAGGTGCGCAAGACCACCAGATAATGTTCATCTTCTCTAAGTAATTTAATACTGTCGGGAAATTCTTGATTCTCTACAAAATCACAATAGGCTTCATCTAAGACAATGATAATGTTCTGGGGAATTCTCCTTAAAAAATCTTTCAGCTCCTTATGGGTAAAAATAGTGCCATTGGGATTATGAGGATTATTGAGAAAAATCATTTTGGTCTTATTGCTAACCGCGGAAGCCATAGCGGATAGATTATGTTTTCTTTTTTGGAAAGGAACCATGATTAGCTTCCCACCATTTATGGTGGTAGCATTCTCATAGGTCTTAAACCCATATTCCCCCATAATAACCTCATCACCAGGAGTAATAAAACTATTTCCTAATAAATAAATTAATTCATCTCCTCCATTAGTAATAATCAGCATCTGAGGATCGATACCCAATTGACTGGCTATCTCTTGTCTAAGCAGGCTACTGGAACCATCCGGGTATTGGTGAATCAAAGGTAATGCTGATTTTATTGCCTCTTGAACTAAAGCTGAAGGTCCTAAAACACTCTCATTGGTGGCAAGATTTATTACTTCTCTAAAACCAATATCTTGTTTTACTTCTTCCCTTGTTTTAGATGGTATATAGGCATCTAAAGAGAGCACTTCTTTTTTTACTAAATTTTCTACGTTTTTAACCGTCATTTAGTTAACCTCTTTTAGTTTATCCTTATTTTTAACACTTGTTTCTCTTCGTCTTCTTTCTAATTCTGTCAGAATAGCCTGGTAGGATATACCATAATAGGACAATGCCACCAGAGTATGAAAGCATAAATCAGCAGTTTCATAAATAATCTGGTCTTTATCCTGATCTTTTAAGGCAATTAAGACCTCGGCAGCCTCTTCAACAATCTTCTTGGGCATTTTTTCACCAGGACTGGCCAATAGACGACAAACATAGGAATCAGATTGGGGATTTACCTTTCGTTCTTCAAATACCTTTGTTAATTCCTCAAGTATATTTATCTTTTCTAGATCCTTATCCTCCCTATTATTATCTTCTTTCTTCCCAGAAGAGGAAGCTTCCTTACCAGCAAGGCTCTGATAAAAACAGGAATAGAAACCAGTGTGACAGGCTACCCCTTTTTGCTTAACTTTCAGCAATAAAGCATCACCGTCACAATCCAGTAGAATTTGTTTTACCTCTTGAGTATGTCCTGAAGTTTCCCCCTTAAGCCACAATTTTTTTCTGCTCCGACTGTAAAAATAAGCCTTCCCACTTTGTAAGGTCTTCTTTAATGATAGTTCATTCATATAAGCTAACATCAAAACCTGTCCAGTAGAAACATCTTGCACAATGACCGGTATCAAACCATCCTCATTATATTTTAATTGAGCTAATAGTCCTTTTTCTATCTCCATTTATTGCCTCTCCCATCTCACTGATATACCCTTTGATAATAGATATTGTTTTACTTGAGTAATAGAAATCTCTTTGCGATGAAAAATGGAGGCAGCAAGTGCGGCACTTGCATTACCAGCGGTGAAAACTTGGTAGAAATGTTCCATCTTCCCAGCACCTCCCGAGGCAATCACCGGACATCTCGTTTTTTCCACCACCTGTCTGGTTAATTCCAGGTCATATCCTTCTTTAGTGCCATCACAATCCATACTGGTTAACAATATTTCACCAGCACCCAATTTTTCTACCTCCTGAGCCCAGCTAAGCACATCCTTACCAGTAGGAGTTCTCCCTCCTTGAATCATTACTTCCCAATGGTCTCCTCTTCTTGCCGCATCAATAGCTACCACAATAGTGGAACTACCATAACGTAAAGCAGCCTCCCGGATTATTTCGGGATGCAATACCGCAGCTGTATTAATTGATACCTTATCCGCCCCAGCTCTGAGCAAGTGATGAATGTCTTCCAGTTTATTAATCCCTCCTCCCACAGTAAAGGGAATAAAGATCTTTTCTGCTGTTTTTTCTACCAGCTTAATTAAAATATCTCTTTCTTCCCAGGAGGCAGTAATATCCAGGAAAACTAATTCATCGGCCTGCTCCTTTTGGTAATAGGAAGCTAATTCAACCGGGTCACCTTCCTCACTTAGGTTGATAAAATTAATACCTTTTACTACCCTACCTCCTTTCACATCCAGGCAGGGAATAATTCTTTTGGCTAAAGGCATTATTTTCCTTTTCTATTATTAAAAATTTTAACAATTTCTTCTAAAATAAGATCATCTCGATAGAGAGCCTTTCCTATAATAACCCCTTCCAAACCCAGATCTTCCAGTTTCTGTAATTGGTATAAATCCTCTTTTTTTGAAACTCCTCCTGAGGCGATCACCTTCAATTTACCCTTCCGTAAGACCTTCTTAATCAGCTCAATATTGGGTCCTTTTAACATCCCATCTCTCTCTACATCGGTAAGGATGATTCGTTGAAAACCAAGTTCTATTAAGTAGTCCATAAATTGCTCCACTGGCTGGGATACCTCTCTAACCCATCCCTGAATGGCAATACCATTATTTTTTACATCAACTCCTGCTATCAGTTGATTGCCAAATTTCCGGACCATTTCCTTAATTCTTGCCTGCTCCTGTTGTAATAAGAAAGTACCCAGTACTACTCTGGAGACTCCCGCATCTAAATATTCCCTGATAGTAGCCTCATTACGAATCCCCCCTCCCACCTGAACGGGAATATGGGTCTTTTCCAATATTCTTTTGATAACCGGCAGGTTAACTGGCTTACCTTCCCATGCCCCATCCAGATCTACTACATGGAGCAATTGAGCTCCTTCCTGCTGCCATCTCAAGGCCATAGCTACCGGATCTTCTGAAAAAATCTCTACCTCGGCCATCCTTCCCTGGCAGAGACGGACACACTGCTTATCTTTAATATCAATTGCCGGTATAATAAGCATGACATATCTCCCCAAAATTTTTTAGTAATTTTAAACCCTGAGCACTACTCTTTTCAGGATGAAACTGAACCCCAAAGACTCTCCCTTTTTTTACTGCCGAGGCAAAACATTGCTGATAAAAAGATTTAGCTATTATGGTCTCTTCTTGTTCTGGTATACCATAATAAGAATGCACAAAATAAAAATAGGTACCACTTTTAATACCAGAAAATAAAAGGTTCTCTTCTCTTAATTCTTTCTCAAGATAATAAACCTGATTCCATCCTAAATGTGGTACCCTTAGAGCGGGAGAAAAGCGAACTACTCTTCCCGGAATAATATTCAATCCCGGATATAAGCCATTTTCTTCACTTAAAGAAAATAAAAGCTGCATTCCCAGACAGATTCCCAATAAGGGTTTCCCTTGCTGAATTATTTCCTTTACTACTCTATCCAATCCTTTTTTTACCAATGTCTCAATTGCATCTCGGTAGGCACCCACCCCTGGCAAAATGAGGCCACCAGCTTTTTCTATCTCCTTAAAGCTATCACTGACCTCTACCGCAAACCCTAAATGAGTCATCGCCTGCTGAACATTTTTAATATTACCCATCTGATAATCAATGATAATAATTTTTTGCTCGTTCATTTCAAGTAAGCGTACCTTTGCTAGAAGGAATATCTCCTTTCAATTTTCTTTCTACACTGATAGCCTGAGCTAAAGACCTGGCCAATCCTTTAAAGATAGCCTCCATAATATGATGTCTATTTTCTCCTTTCAATAAATCAATATGTAAGGTAAAAGCACCTTCTGAGGTAAGAGCCAGAAAAAATTCTTTCCACACCTCAGCCTCTATTTCTCCAATCTTACCTATTTTTTCAGCAGGTACTGGGAAAAATAATCTACCTCTACCACTCAGGTCTAGGGCAATACTAACTAATGCTTCATCCATAGGTAGTATATAAAAACCATAACGCTGGATGCCAGCCTTCTCTCCCAAGGCCTCTTTAATAGCTCTTCCCAGACTAATACCCAGGTCTTCCAGGGTATGATGGGTATCCACTTCTAAATCACCTTGTAGCTTTACCTCCAGGTCAAAAAAGCCATGCCTACAGAATAAGGTTAGCATGTGATTTAAAAAAGGTAAATTGCTCTGGATATTAGCCTTGCCTTCCCCATCTAGATTTATTCTTAACCTGATTTCGGTCTCTGTCGTCTTTCTACTTACCACTGCAATTCTGTTTCCCAAAGGTCTCCCCTCCCATGCTTTCTTTTTGCTTTCTACTCCATTCAGCAAGAGAAAATACCAATCGTAATACCTGATTAACATTGCCAGCCACTAAATCAGCTTCTTTATCCCTATAAAATCTTTCCTTTTCTCTTTTTTCTGCTGAATACTCTCCAGTAACAATTGCTGAGAGACATCTTATTCTCTTCTCTTTTCTATTCAAATTTTGAACAGTTAGTAGATCATCCCTGGTATCACCGATATAAAGCCCCCTTCTGGAGAAATTCTTATCCAGCAAGAGCTTTAAACCAGCAGGTGATGGTTTTTTAATGTTATCTTCACGGGTAACAATCATCTTCGGTGAAAGCCACCTTTTCCAGCCAATTTTTCCCACGATATAACTGGTCTCCCCTCTGTTTCTACCAGTGTAAATTCCGACCTGAAATTTTCTTAGCCTATCTTCTAACGTTGCCTCAAATAAAATGGATTCTTGCTCTATATTCCCCTCTTGTTTTTTGATAATACTGGGCTGAAAATGATAAAAGTTAAAACAATGCTTCTGTCCGGCATAGCACTCTTTAGCTAATTGAAAAATTATTTCCTTATTCCAGAGCGAAAAAATCTGGTCTGCGTAATCAGAATTACCCCGTATCCAATCAATCATTTTGGGCAATCCGCCACCATCTGAGAGATACTGCTTTACAAAATCAGAAATTAAAGGAGGCTTATCTTTTAACTCTCTGGCTGATTGTAACTGATATTCTTCGCTCTTCCATAAATAAAATAAAATAATAGCTGCGCACAACTCCCAGTCATCATTAAATCCACCAACCATCTTAAAATTCATAAGAATGGTGCTATCCACTAAATCGATTTCCATTAGCGGCATTTTTACTATATTTTTAAAATAATATTGTACCGTATCTCTGATAGTCTTATGATAGGATAATTTAACATCCACCAGCACTCCATCAATATCAAAGATGATAGTGTCAATCTGAGTTAAATAGCAATAGCTATCTTCTTTTAGATATACCTCTTTTTCCAGACTATATTTGGAAAACAATTTATTTCTCCTCAGCAAGATATTCAAGGGGGAAAATTCCCCTCTTAAGAGGGGTGTCCCGAAGGGACGGGGTGTTCCCCTTGAGATCCCCTGAAATAACTTCCAACTAGCAACTGTATCTAAACAATATACATTATACTTAATACGATATACCATTTTGTCATTGCGAGGAGCAAAGCGACGAAGCAATCTCATCCACTTATACCCGCATTTTTTATCTGACAACCGTTAATTACAAACTGATAACTATTTATCACCCTCACCTGCTTATCTATTTTCTTATCCGCAGGGCATTAGCATGGGCAGATAATCCCTCTAAATCAGCAAAACGGGCAATATTGTCCTGATCTTCCTGCAATTTTTCTCTGCTACAATAGATAACACTACTCCTTTTTAAATAATCAGAAACGGATAAAACTGAAAAATGCTTAGCGCTTCCCCCGGTCGGTAAAATATGATTTGGTCCCGCCCAGTAATCTCCTAAAGGTTCCGGTGCATAAGGACCTAAAAAGACCGCCCCGAAATTCTTTATTTCCCCCAGATAAGACCAGGGATCATCTATCTGTAATTCTAAATGCTCCGGGGCAAACCGGTTAATAAACTCTACAATCAGACTTTCATTTTCTGCTACAATAATCTTACCATTCTGGGTTAAGGAACTGATCATAATTTCTTTTCGTGGAAATTGGCTAATTTGTTGCTCTATTCTTCGGGCTACCTCCTGTGCTAATTTAGCTGAAGTAGTCACTAACACGGCATAGGCCTGCTCATCATGTTCTGCCTGAGAGAAGAGATCAGCTACTACATAATCAGAATTTGCTCCCTCCTCTGCCCAGATACAAATTTCACTGGGTCCAGCCAACATATCGATATCCACCTGGCCAAAAACCTGCTTCTTAGCCATAGTAACATAAACATTACCCGGTCCTACAATTTTATTTACTATATTGATCGTCTCAGTTCCATAAGCCAGAGCAGCAATTGCTTGCGCACCACCCACCTTGTAGACCCTGGAAATTCCCAAAAGTTGAGCAGTTATTAATAAATAGGGTGACAACTCTCTTCTTTCTCCTAAGGGGCTAACCACTATTATTTCCTTCACACCTGCCAGCAGGGCAGGAACGGCTCCCATTATTAAAGAGGAAGGGTATTCAGCCTTTCCACCTGGTACATAAATCCCTACCCTCTCCAGGGGTTGCACCAGCTGTCCCAAAACCATCCCTCTTTCCTGATTAAGAAGCCATGATCTTTCCATTTGAGCTTGATGAAAACTTCTCACCCTTGCTATCGCCTGCTCGATAATCTTAACTAATTCTGGGTTGACCTGTTTTTTGGCCTCCTCAAATTCTTCCTCACTCACCATTAGTTCTTCTGGTTTAAGATTGTTACCCTCCAGACGATGGGTTATCTCTAACAGCCCTTGATCCCCTTCTTTTCTAACCTGTTTTATTATATCCCGAACTTTACTTTCCACCTCACCAAGTAGTTCTTCAGAGGAATTTTTTCTTAGAGCTGCAAAGACCGATTCTCTATTTTCATCATTCAAAATTAATGTTTTCATTATTTCCATCTAAAACACCTGAATTTAATTTCCCTACTTTTTAATCTTTATTTAGAAAATTATTATCAATTATCTTATCTATTTTCTTATATATCTTATCCTTTATCTTATCCTTTTTGTTCCACCATTTCTCTTAATACCTGGACTATCTGATGAATCTGTTCGTGCTTTGTCTTATAACTAATGTGATTAGTAATCAATCTAGCACTACTGGAAGCAATCTCATCAATCACTTTCAAATTATTTTCTCGAAGGGTCTTCCCGGTAGAAACCAGGTCTATAATAACATCGGCCAATCCTACCTGGGGAGCCAGTTCTACTGAGCCAAAAAGGGTGATAATCTCTCCGTAAATTCCCTTCCGAAGACAGTAATTTCGACTAATATTAGGATATTTAGTAGCTATTCTTAAGGGGATCTTTCGCTCTATACTCATCATGATTTCCTCTTTAGAACGGGAACCAGCTAATACTAGCAGACAACTACCCAGATGAAGGTCCAGTAATTCATAGACATCCTTCTTCTCCTCCCATAATATATCCTTACCTATCATTCCGATATCTGCCACTCCCCATTCCACATAGGTGGGATTATCTTTAGGTTTAGTTATTATAAAACGAAATTTTCTATCTTGATCGAAAAATATAAGATGTCTATCTTTTTCCAAATTATATTCCAGTTTTCCAAAATAACCTGTGCTCTGCAGTAAATCCAAGATAGGCTGAAACAGGCGGCCACTGGGCACAGCAATGGTAAGAAAAGGGCTTTTATTCATGCTATTCATAGGCTACCTGCTCTTCTTGCTCTGTTTCCAAATCGTATTGCCTCACCTTGGTCAAATCCTTGGATTGAACATCGATTAGATAACGTATCTTTTTACTTTTCAAATAGTGCTTAATTACTTCTGGGGAGTGTTCCTTACTTAATTCTATCTCCACCTGCTTATTTTCATTTCTTAACTTTTGAGCTAAGCAATAAGCGAGCGCTAACAGGTCTTCTCGGTAACGAATAAAATATCTGTTATTAACTAAGGCTTTTTGCTCTGTTTTCTGCTTAAAAGCTAAAATCGGTAACAATTTTTCTAAATCAATCGCTACACCGGTAGAGGGAAGGTCTCTCCCGAATTTCCGACATAAAAAGTCATAGCGACCACCACCACAAATTGCTGAACCGGAATATTGAGTATAACCCTCAAAGACAATACCACTATAATAATCAAAATTTCTGATAATCCCCAAATCAACAAGTATAAAATCGCTAAGCCCGAATATTTTGAGATAATCATAAACTTCCTTAATTTCCTGTAAAGCCTGATTGACAGAGGGATTACTCTGACCAAACATATTTTTGGCCTCCTGAATAATAGACTCATCTCCACGCCAATGGGGGAGACATAAGATAATTTCCTGTTCCCTTTTAGCCAAATCATAGCGGGATAGCAACCATTCTAATTGCACAAAATCTTTATTCATAATGGTAGCCCGCAAGGTTCTTTTTTGTTCCGGGAGGAGAGGTAATTGTTCCAGAACTGAATTAAAAAAACTGGCACTGCCTATATCAAGATAAAAATTCTCCAGACCAGCATGCTGTAAAGCCTGAATAGCCACCGCAATAACTTCAGCATCAGCCAGTCTATTATTCAAGCCAATTAACTCAATACCAGCTTGATGAAATTCCTGTTGATCTTCAGTCTGATTACTAACTCTTCTAAAAATATTATTAAGATAATAAAATTTATAAATATTTCCCCCACTGCTGGCCAGTCTGGTAGCAGCCAGGCGAGCAATAGGGGTAGTCATATCGGGGCGTAATACCATAATCTCTCCCTCACTATTCAACAATTTAAACACCTGACTTTTCAACTCAGGACCAATACCCGGAACCAAGGAATCAAAATATTCTAAAGTAGGTGTATCAATTTCTTGATAACCCCAGCTTTCAAATACCTTCCTTATCCTCTCTTCACAAAATCTTCTCTGCTCTACCTCTTCCGGTAAAAATCCTTGAAATCCTTTTATAATATTCATAAGTGCTTAACCTTAAATTTTTTATTTGTTCATTTAATTATTTATCTCGTTAAATCGTTAATTTAATAATGAAATTAGACAAAATATACCACCTTGCCTTTGCCAGGTCAATAGCAACTGAAAATATTTTAACTATCCCTTTTATTTTTCTCACTTCTTCATGCTTAGTTAATATCAAGATGAATCAAAAGTGCTTTCTCTATCATTTCTAATTTTTCAGGAAGCAAAGTACTTACAAAATTGATAAGTCTTTTCTTATCTACAGTTCGAATTTGATTGCATTTTACTTTAGTATCTTTAGGTAGATGAGTTTCTTCACTGGAAAGAAAAACTTCAAAGGGATAGATTTTTTCTGTTGTTGAGGTAATAGGAAGTACAGTTACAGTCTCAGCAAACAAATTATTTCTATCATTAGAGATTACCAAAGCCGGTCTTGTTTTTCCTATTTCATGTCCCACTACCAGCTCTAAGGATACAAACCAAATTTCACCTTTTTTAGGAAAGTCCATATTATCTCCATCTCTCCAGAGTAATCTTTTCCCACTCTTGGTTAATCTCTTTATCTTCTTTTCTGGTTGCCTTATATCCTTCTATTAAAAGTTTATCCAATTTTTCTTTATTTATTCTCTCCAGCTTTTCTTTTACAGCTTCGGAAATGAAATTACTCTTGTTAGGTATATGCTTTATCTCTTGGGCAATTTCCTCTGGCAAGGTAATATTTAACCTTTTCATGTACATCACCTCCTGTATTAATTATACACTAAACAATACACAAGTCAATACCTTTACAGAGGCAGCTTTACATGAGGCAAAATATAAACAACTCGAAGATGGTAGCTTTTTTGTAGAAATCCCATCTTGTCCTGGTGTATGGTCTAACGAAAAAACCCTGGAAAAATGTAGAGATACATTTTCCTACCACCGATACTCCCTCAATTGTTCTTCCTTCCTATTTGGCTTATAGTCAGGCAACATCTCTTGCATCTTCTTTATAATCCCCTCGCTATCCTCCCCCCAGGCCAGTCTCTCCAATTCAGCAATATCCATCGCCAATTTCTCCCCATCCACCTCCCCAACCTGGGCTACAAATATCTTTTCATGTGAGGTATGGCTTTGCATTATACTTTTCTCCTCCTCAGTCATCAATTCTTCAAATAATTTTTCCCCTGGACGTAAACCGGTAATTTTAATCTCAATATCTTGGCCAGGTTCTAAACCCATCAATTTGATCATTTCTTTGGCCAGATCATAAATTTTTATCGGTTCACCCATATCCAATACGAAGACATCCCCCTGATTGCATAATGCTCCTGCCTGGATGACCAGTTGGCTGGCCTCTGTTATGGTCATAAAATAACGTTTCATCTCCTTATCCGTCACCGTCACCGGCCCTCCTTGTTCAATCTGCTTCCGAAACAAAGGAATTACACTACCACTACTATCCAGCACATTTCCGAAACGGACTGCAGCAAATTTAGTCTTACTATTCTTCCCATAAGCACTTACAATCATTTCAGCAATTCTCTTACTGGCCCCCATTACACTGGAAGGATTAATCGCCTTATCCGTAGAAATCATAATAAAACTTTCTATACCATAATTATGTGACCATTCTACTAAATTTCTGGTACCAACAATATTATTCCATACCGCCTCTTCTGGATAGTATTCCAGAATCGGGACGTGTTTATGGGCAGCAGCATGAAATACTACCTCAGGTTTCATTTTCAGAAAGGTATTTTTCAGTTTTTCTCTATTGTTGATATTTAATAGAAGTGGTATAAATATTTGCTCGGGATTATTATTTCTCAATTCATTAAAAATTGAATAAAGGTTATTTTCACTTATATCTAATAAGATTATTTGTTTAGGATTAAAATAACAAATCTGGCGGGCAATTTCACTACCGATAGAACCTCCCGCTCCGCTTACCAGCACAGTTTTCCCCTGAAGATAACCAGAAATTGCCTCAGTATTTAAATTGATAGGCATTCGCCCCAGGATATCTTCAATCTTTAGTTCTCTTACCTTATTGTAACTAACCTGTCCATCAATCAATTCATACAATCCTGGTAGAGTTTTGATATTTACCCCTTTTCTTGGTATTTGTTCCACAATCCTTCTTATTTGCTTACCGTCGGCTGAAGGCATGGAAATAATAACATTATTAATCTCTTTTTCTTTGATGATTTCCGGAATATCTTTAGTTGTTCCCAAAACCTTCTTCCCATGAATAATTTTTCCAATCTTATTTCTATCATCATCAATAAAGCCCACTAAAAAGCCTAAATCTGAACGTTTAATTATTTCTCGGGAAATTACCTCTCCAGCATCCCCTGCCCCCACCAACAAAATTCTATTTTCTCCTTTTTTTAATCTGACTTTATTTTCAAAATAAAAACGCCAGGCTAGCTTGTTTCCCATAATAAAGGTTAGACAAAAAAAGAAAAAAAGGAATGCCATAGTGCGAGGAAATTGATATTCCCTGATCCAGTAAATAAATAGTAGAGAGAAAAAAGTGGTTAATAGGAGAGTAAGCCCAATGAGGGATATTTCTTTGAGGCTGGTATAACGCCAAAAACAGTCATATAAATGTAAAAATGCTGAAAAGACCAGATAAATAAATAGGATTATTAAAATATTATCCCGATAAAGATAAAAATAACGGGGGAATTCATTGCCAAAGCGAATCAATAGAGATAATAAAAAGGCTATATTAATACATATTAAATCAATTATAAACCATACATATTTATTATTAATCCTAATCATAACATGATTATAAGCTTAAACCCCAATATCTGGCAACTATAATTTTATTTTTGCTCATATTGCCAGTATCTCCCTCCACCTGTCATTGAAAGTGCCCTTTCTCTATTTGTCT
>DFYM01000036.1 GCA_002383355.1 Candidatus Immundihabitans aquiphilus
GTGAGGGGGAAGTAAGGTTAGTCATGGCGAGGGGAGCACTAGTTTACCAGTTGACCAGTTAGCTGGTTAACTAATCTTTATTTTAACTGGCTAACTAAGGAACTAGCGAACTGGCTAGCTGAATTATCTTAATACTATCGACTAAATACTAACAAGTAATTACTATTTCGCTAACACTAAAGCTAAATCATAAAGCTCCTGGCTTATAGTTTTGGGCTGGCTCAATACCGTTTCTAAATCGGTAGACTCAATTTGGTTACCCACTAATCCTACCATCTTCCTAGTTTCACCTTTAAGTAAAAGCTTAACCGCTGCCTCTCCTAAACGACTGGCTAATATTCTATCAAAGGCAGAAGGTGAACCACCTCGCTGTAGATGACCCAAAATAGTAACTCTCGTTTCAAAACCTATCTCTTCTTCTAAATATGTTTTTACTTCTTGGGTTTTACCTACTCCTTCAGCAATGATAATAATACAATGGGTCTTCCCTCTTTGATAACCTTCTCTTATTTTTTTACTAATTTCGAGGGGATCGTAGGATTTTTCTGGTATCAATACTACTTCTACTCCCCCGGCAATCCCTCCCATTAAGGCTAAGTAACCCGAATCTCTCCCCATAACTTCTACTACGAAAGCCCGCCGGTGAGAAGAGGCGGTATCTTTAATTTTATCAATTGCCTCTATTATGGTATTAAGAGCGGTATCTACCCCTATGGCCATATCGGTGTAAGATAAATCATTATCAATAGTAGCGGGAATTCCTATAACCTTTACCCCCAGAGCACTTAGGTCTCTGATGCCCCTTAAGGTACCATCGCCACCAATAGCCACTAGTCCTTCAATTTCTAAATCCCTGAGCCTCTGAAGAGCAATATTTAGACCTTCTGAAGTCTTAAATTTTTCACTACGCGAAGTTTGAAGAATAGTCCCTCCTCTATTTAAAATTCCCCCAACCGAAGATAAACTCATTGAAAGAAATTTCCCCTCCATTAAACCAGCAAATCCTCTTTCAATAGCCCATACTTCTAAGTTATAAAAAATTCCACTACGTACTACTGCCCGGATAGCCGCATTCATCCCCGGTGAGTCCCCACCAGCGGTAAGAACTCCAATCCTCTTTATTTTTGTATTCATTATAAACTTTGCCTCTCCTGACTAGTCATTACCTTAGGGAATAGTCGTTAGTCGATAGTTTATAGTTNNAACTGGTGAACTGGCAAACTAACTAACCACTAATTTTATTGGTATTTTATCTAATAATCCTTAATTTGTCTATAAAAAAGGGACCTGTCAAAAAACACGTCCCCCCTTTGGCTATAAATATTTTTAAATTTTTAAACATTTCTTATGGTAAATTAATTTCTTATATCAATTTCTTATTACTGTATTTTCTCATTGCTTCTTCTAAGCCATCTTCTATAATCTTTTCTATGGCTTCAGTAGCTAATGGTATTGTTTTTTTTATAATTTCCTCCTCCTCAGGGCTAAAATTAGAAAGGACATAAGACACACAATCCTCTCCAACTTCGGGATCGGGCCTGCCGATCCCGATACGCATACGAGGGAGGTCTTCACTCCCTAAATACTGGATAATTGATTCCATCCCTTTATGCCCCCCGGCACTCCCTTTCTTTCTAATTCTGATCTGTCCCAGGGTCAAATTTAAATCATCATACACTATCAAGAGGTCAGAAAAATCAATCCGGTAAGAGAAAACTATTTTACTTACTGCTTCACCACTTAAATTCATAAAAGTTTGGGGTTTTATCAGTATTACTTCCTGATGGTTTATCTTCCCTCGAGAGATCAAAGAGTGACAAGATTTTAACTTTTTAAATTCCATATTAAATTTTCGAGCTAAGTTATCTATTATTCTAAATCCTAGATTATGACGAGTAAATTCGTATTCTGCCCCCGGATTACCGAGACCAACTACCATCTTCAATAAAATTCACTATCCTTTGTAAGCTCATAAAATCCTTGAATTCTTTTCCCTCTTCCCTAAAAGAAAATTTACTTTTCAGCTTTCTCCTCTACTCCTTTCTTTTCCGTTTTTTCAGGAGTCCCTTTTACTTCTCCCCCCTCTTCTTCTTTTTCTTCTTTCTCTGCCACTTCTTCTGCTTTAGTAGGCGGATGTACGGCAGCAACGATCACCTCAGGTTCAGTTAATAATCTAACTCCCTCCGGGAGCTCTAACTCACCAGCAATAAGGTGGTCATTGATTTTCAAATGGCTAATATCTACTTTCAAGGATTCGGGTATTTGGGAAGGTAAACATTCTATCTCTATCTCCCGCAATCCTACTTCCAGAATACCCCCCCCTTCTTTCACTCCTGCCGGGGTACCCACTAATTCAATACCTACTTCTACGGTTAATTTTTCTTTGAGAGTTACTCCATAAAAATCAATATGGACAAATTCCTTTTTTAGCAAATTATATTGGATATCCTTGATAATAGCTAAACGATCGGATTTCTTCTCTCCCTCGTTTATTTCCAAATTAATCATTCCACGATGTTTTTTAGTAGAAGTTAATTTCAATAAATCCACCTTTTTTACTTTTAATAAAGTATTCTTTTCATCATGGGGAGAATACAATACCGCAGGAATATTCCCCTCTCTTCTCAATTTCTTGTTAATTTCTTTACCTTTTTTGTTTCTTAATTCAACTACCAATTTGGCCTGTTCCATCAATTTTCCCTCCACTTTCGTATCTTTTCTTCTTTCTATACTATAGCTAACCACTAGTGCTCGGCTAAATAAAATAAGTTATATTTTTGGAGATTGCTTCGGTCGCTTTCGCTCTCTCGCCAGGACCATACAGTCGTTAG
>DFYM01000033.1 GCA_002383355.1 Candidatus Immundihabitans aquiphilus
TTCCCCTCTTAAGAGGGGTGTCCCGAAGGGACGGGGTGTTCCCCTTGAGAACCCCTGAAATCAAAATCAAAGCAATATTTATTGATCTCTTGACTGTTTTATTTACTATGTTATCTTGAGATCTTAGTTTGGTAATTTTAAGAATATCGAAATTGCTTTGCAATTAGTATATTCAAGGGAAGTATCCCCTGAAACCCCTCCAAGAAAATACAATTCTAAGAATGCTATCTTGTTTTGCAAACAAGATATTCAAGGGGAAAGCCATTCTTATCTTCTTATGTTCTAAACTTTTCTTCTCTTCGAAAGATAATTTACCATTAATCTTTACTGGACTATATTCAATACCGTTTCCCCGGTAAAATTTAGTAAACAATTCATAATACTCCAGTCGCAAGGCTTGAATAAAGACGATCAAGGCTTCTAAGGTTAGTATAATAATATTTCCCAGTATCAATACTGCCCAACTGCCCCATGTACTACTAATCATTTGAGATAAGGTAAGGAAGGCTATATAAAGCCCTACATGGTTCAGAGCAAAAGCACCCACTCTAAGAAAGGAAATAGTATTAGAAAAAATGGAAAGGAGCATTTCTAATATGCCAAAACCTTCTTCAATATAATCATTTGCCGATAATGTTCTGGCTGACTTGGCAGATGGAAATAATCTTTTCGCTAGGGGCTCTTTAAATAATATAATCAAGAGGAGTCCTACTAACACAATAATTAAGATGGGCAATAAATTTTTATTGCTGGGAATAAGGAAAGCCTGCACAATAGTATATAATAATAAAAGATAAAAAAGAAGTCCTACCAGGCCATTTTTGCCTAAGAAGGCCTCCTTTAGATTTTTTTCACTTTCGGCATTAAAGATACTAAATATATAGCTGCCCAAGAGAAGTATTACGCCAAAAACTACTGCTGCCATCAGCATGTTATTAATGTTACTCATTGGTCTAATCAGAAGGGCAGGCAGTATTTCCTCAGAGCCAAAAACACTACCATAAAGAAAACCAAAGATAATTGAACTCAATCCTAATCTGCTTAAGATTCCACCAAAATCTGTTTTATGATATAAAAACTCCAAAATAAGCCCACCTAAAAGAAGAACAAATCCTTGACCAACATCGCCAAACATTGCCCCAAAGAGGATTAGATAAGTTAAACCAAAAAAGACAGTAGGGTCCTTCTCCTGGTAAGAAGGGATACCATACATTTTCACCAAACTTTCAAAAGGCTTAAATAGTCTTATATTGCTTAGCTTAGTTGGTGGAGTTATCCCTGAGTATGGTTCTTTTATATCATTTATTAAAATGATAAGCTCATCATCAAATTGTCTTTCTAATTCCTCTTTTAATGGGAAAACACTACTCACGGGTACAAATCCAAACAGAAAGAACAATTGATTCCCCAAGGCAATTTCTGATTTGACCTCTTCTATTTTTTTCTCCATTTCCAGTCGGGAATACATCTTTTGAAATTCATTTATATACTTTTCTTTATAATCTGCTAATGACTTTTTGCATGATTCAATTATTTTTTGGTCTTGTTCTATACTTTTGGTTAGTTGTTCAGTAACTTCCGCTACAGTACCCTCCAAATCTCGGGGTATAGGTAGAATAGTATAATTGAGTGAACTAAAAATCTTCTCTAAGGTCTCTTCCAATGTTCCTGGAGTAACAGAGGCCAATATTACATATTTACCTTCTACTGCTAATTTTATTATTACCGCTGGAATATTTTCATAATTTTTCTTCAGCTTATCATAGTTTTCTCTGGTAATCTTTATTAATCTGAATACCAAATATTTCATGTTCCTAAGACGACTGATATCTAAATTAAATCTGGTTAGATATTGGAGGTTGTTTAGATATTCTCTTTTCTTATCGATTTCGCTGGACTTTTCTTCAATCTCGAAAGTAGTAGCCAGAACCTGGTTATAAAGGTGGGAAAATTGTTTCATAAAATCATCGTAGTTATAGTCCTCACTTAAATATTCTCTCTTTAAACCTGGTTTTATATCAAAAAGCTCTTGAAATAAATTAACCATTTTTTCATCATCTGCCAAATCTCGCTTTTGAGAATAAGGTTTTAAAAAAGGTATCTCTTCTAAAGCTGCAATATTTTTTTCGGTAGGAGGCAGAAAAAAATCAGCTAAATTTACTCGAGATAGGGCATTAATCATATGCATACTGCCATTGAGAATAACCACCCGCAAAACTTTATTTAAAATATTTTGGGGACCAATGATCCCCATTATTTTCATTTTCTCTACACTCATAAGTAAGTCTCCTATTATTTAAGCCACTTTTACCAGAAATTTTTTGGCTTCTTCCCTGGGTAGGTCATACCTGATACTCTCGATGATGGAAATAATATCTTTTATCTCCAGCTCAAATTGCCATACATAGGCTATAGTTTGGATGATACTCAGAGGAAATTTACGATTTAACTCTCTCAGTTTATAATATATAAATCTGTTAATCCGTCTTCCCATATAGATATTGGTAGATAGCTCTTCTTTTTTAAATAAAAATCCATAGGCCGAAGCTAAAACCATTTGATATAATTGTTCCAGAGTTTCTGTATAACACATTTTTTGGCGATCTTTATATGTTAATTTATCACCAAAATTTATAGTATAATTCAATAACTCCTCCGGTGATAAATGGTAAAATTTCTTCCCCCGGTATATCCACTGAATATTATTTAAATCAGCCACTAATCCTTCCCACTTTTTCACTAAATTCCTATCTTTTGAGGAAATCTTCAGCCTTCGACTGCGAATAATATTGAAATAACCGGTATCTAAAGCCATTTCCAAACGAAAAAGATTCTCTCTTCGACCATCAACTAATGGTATTAAAAACTCGAAAAATTCCGATCCTTCCAGCGAGTATATTAAATCTCTGATCGTCTTAGCTTGGTAAAGTTTTTCCGGTTTGATTTGACTGTATTTACCCAAAAAAGAAAGAGGCTTCTCAATATCTCCTGGCTCTCTACCGTTAAAAATACTTCTGGCAAGGGTTTTTAAGTCCTCTATCTCATATTTTATATAAAGAGAACGGATAAATTTCTTATAATCTCCCCGAAAATAATGAATCAGTTTATCTATATTTTTAATCATATTGCGCTTTAAAATCTCTTCAATGTCTCGCCTGCTTACTGTATCAGGTTTAATTTCACCCAAAAACTGGCTATAAGAAACATGCTCTTTTAGATAGCGAGCTGCTTCAGCAACTGATTTCATTTTAAGCAGATTCAAATAATCCTCTCTCTTTAAAAATTCCCCTTCCATAGCTCTTATTTTAGTATTTATGGCCGCATAGACGATAACTTTATCCATAACTCTATCTGTTACTTTCCAAAATTTTTTTAACTATCTCCTCAGTAATATCGACAAGGTGTGTTTCAAATTTCTGAGTCATATCCTCAAGTAGCTCTTTATTATTCAACTTTAATTGATTCACTTCCTGTTGGGCTTCTTGGTGTATCTTTTGTACTGCCGCTCTTGTTTCTTCTTCGATTATTCTTTTATAATGATTTATGATTTTCGCTTCTTCTTCTTTATATCTTTTGGTCAGTTCAGCCAACTGTTTTTTTCTTTTTTCATTTATTTCTATTGCCCTGGAATCCAGATTAATGAGAGTCTCCAGAATATCTTGCTCTTCCAAAATTCCACCTTCTTTCATTTTCCTAATCAGCTAACCATTCAAATATGATTATACCTCTTGCTGTCAATAGATAAAAATGAAGTCTTATTTAGGGATTAATCTTTCCCCTCCTAAATTAAAACCAAATAATTTTTGAGGTAAGAAAAATCCCCCACCAGTTATGGATACGAACTCTTGACACCAACAAGTTGACGAAAACAATTGCATATAATATAATTTTTGAAATAATACTTATAATGGTGAAAGGTAAGGACCTCGATGAGGCCTTAAAAATATCTAACAAAACTGTAGCCAAGGCCCTGGGCGGACTCCCGCCCATCAAGATGCATTGTTCAAATTTAGCAGCCGATGGCTTGGCAAAAGCGATTGAAGATTATCAGAAGAAATCCAAAAAATCTCAGGATTCCAAGGATTCTTCTAAGGATAAAGACAAAGACAAGATCGATATTGCTGCCAAATAATATCAAAGTATCAAAGTTTTAAAGAGGTTTAAAGATGTTAATCTTAAGCGAAGTGTCTCTGGCAGCTGCTTTCTTAGCAGGCTTTTTATCCTTTGTTTCTCCTTGCGTCTTACCCTTGATTCCCGGCTATATTTCTTTTATTTCGGGGATTTCTTTAGAGGATATAGAAAAGAAGAAGGGACAAAACCAGCATACTATAGTTATTAGTGCTTTATTTTTTATCCTGGGATTTTCTTTGATCTTTATCCTTCTGGGTGCCACGGCTACTTTTTTGGGGAGTTTTTTGCTGGAGAAGGCCTCTATCTTAAGGAAAGTAGCCGGCTCAGTAATTATCCTTTTGGGACTACATATGTCCGGATTATACCGCATAAAATTCTTAGATTACGAAAAGCGGATATATGCTAATACCAAACCAGTTAATATGATAGTAGGGCCTTTTCTGATAGGATTGGCCTTTGCTTTTGGCTGGACACCTTGTGTGGGCCCCATATTAGCAGCCATATTAGTTTATGCAAGTACCCAGGAAACGGTCTATCAAGGTATTCTGTTACTTACTCTTTACTCCGCAGGTTTAGGGATTCCTTTTTTAATAACCGCTTTAGCTATTAATAAATTTTATTCCTTTTCTGATAAAATTAAAAGGCATTTTAAAACTATAGAGCTAGTAGGTGGGGTGTTACTGATCATAATCGGCAGCTTAATTCTCACCGATAATTTTCAAAGGTTGATATATTATTTTACTTAACCGGGCACTAGTAGAAAAAATTAAAATAAATAGGAGTTTTAGAATAAGGATGAATATTTTACCCCATAATAAGAGAGATAAAATTCTGGTTTTAGTAATCTTGTTGGTGGTGATATCTTATTTTGGACTAAGATCATCTTTTAAAGGGTTAGAACAAAACGTAGAGGCAATAGGTGAGACCGAACCTTTAACTCTTGATTGGTTATCCTATGATGAAGGTTTAGCTCTGGCCGAAAAGGAAAACAAATATGTTTTGATTGATTTCTATACCGATTGGTGTGGTTATTGCCAAAAAATGGAGAGAGAAACTTACTCTAAAGAAGAAGTAAAAAGAATATTAAGCGAAAATTTTGTGACCGTTAAGGTAAATGCTGAGTCGAACAATAAAGTGAGGGAAAAGGGGGAGGAAATTACAGAGAGGGAATTAGCTAGGAGGTACAACGTCAGTGGTTATCCCACCATCTGGTTTTTAGAAAGTAATCAGCAGAGAATTGCCCTTTTGCCAGGATTTGTACCAGCCGAGCAGTTTATCTTAGTAATAAAGTATATTGGAGAGGGATGGTACAAAAATATCTCTTTTGAGGAATATTTTAAGAAAAATACCAGTTAACCTCTGTTATTTTTGTTCTGGTCAGAAAAAGAAAGTGACCAAAGCGTCTCTCCTCCAGAGGCATAACCCGCTATCACCTCTTCCTCTTCTCCCTTAATATGTTGAACCTTATTAATTTAGATCTTTTAGTTTTAGAGTTTCTGAATAATCTGGCAAAAGAAAAGAATGGAAAAGGATAAAAGGAAAATTGTTTTTGCCGGGTAATCATCAGATTTAATAAAGAGAAAGACCGGGTTTTTTAAAATGTCTCAGATAAAAGAAAATATTAAAATTTTGTTAGAAGAGATTGGGGAAGTAAGTAAAGAAGAAGAGGTGGTAGTAGCTTTTTCGGGGGGATTAGATAGTACTGTGGTTTCTGCTTTGGCAGTTCGGGCCTTGGGTAAAGAAAAGGTTGAGGCAATTAACGTTAATTTTGGTGAATACACTTATAATAAAAGTTTAAAAAATATTCAAGAACTCAGCAAAGATTTGGATTTAAAATTAAAAATTGTTCCGGGCAAAGAAGAGCAAGAGAGAGTTTTAAAGAAGGGACCGGCCTGTAATCGATGTACTCGAATAGCGAAGTTAGGAAGAGTTAAAAAAGAGGCTAAAGGGAGATTAGTTTTGACTGGTTCTAATCAGAGTGATACCTGGGGCAAGAAGGGCTTGAAAATTTGCGATGGTTTTTATGCCCCTCTCTTAGAGTTTAACAAGGAGGCAATTCGGGAAATTGCAGATTATCTGGGTATAAAAATTTTATCCTTAGGGGAAAATAAATTTAGAGAAGGTTGCAAGCTAAAACACCTGCTCAAACCTTTAGCTACACCTTGCTATCATGGTCGGGCAGTAGCAGAAGCTAATGAACTATTACTAAGCATCTTAGGCCAAGCAAAATATGATTCAAGGTTAGCTAATGTAAAGGTCGTTGGCCCTTTAAATAAGAACCTAGGGTTAGTAAATATAAGCCCTTTGCCAGAAGAGAAATTAAGAAAAAAAATTATACAAAAATTAAAAGAGGTAGAAACCTTAGAAGAAATAATATTTTTAGATAGGCCGACTAAATTAATTATTAAAGCCAATAAAGGGCAATTTGATAACCAATATTCCCGCTATTGGTTAGAAAAAGGGAGGTTACAGCCAGATTTTTCAGTGCCTATAAAAGTAGATTGGTTATTGACTACCAATAAGAGTCTGGCTACTTTTCAAGTTATTGATTATCAAATAATTGGGCAGATCCCCCATCTACCGGTCAATTCTTATCCTCCCCCAGTCTCCACTCTCCTTGGAACCAGTAAACCGTTAGAGGAGTAATTTTATCAATACCCCTTGAGGCCTCTTGTATACCTAAAAGTTTACCTTCATGCCAGAATCGAACTTCCGATAAACCAGATTCTCGATCTGGTACTACCCGAAGTTGTATTCTCCCCTGTAGTCTGATCCAAGCACACACTTGACACCGAGGCTAAGATAGCGTAGAGCCTATCACCGCTAGCTCCCAGTAATATCCTGCCCCCAATACTTAAGGCACCGATAATGGTCATGATAAAGGCGGGATTAGTGGATAGGGGCTCTAGCATCTTGGCATAAGTCACAATGTGTACCATAATGATTTGCAGATAAAAGCCAAAGCCAAAGAATAGGGCAGCAAGTAACCAGAACTGTCGGGTATGAATTGCTTGACGGAGAAAAACCCCCTCCGCTGGCAAATTGGTATTCGTATCCCCCTGTTTTGTCTCCTTTTCTATACCATATCCCCTTTTTATTAAGTTTCCAGAATTAATTGTTTTAATTATATATCTCTAATCCCCCCAGAAGCAAGCTATTTTAAGGCTTTTTTGAAATTTTATTGGCCAGCCGAAGGCAAAAAAAGTAGTCAAAAATTTTTCTGATATTTTGGAGCCGGGTTTTTTGGATAAGGTGATGCGCTTCTCTTTAGGTGTTTACTTATCTCCTTTAGAAATATACTTGTTTCCAAGGGACAGATATCTTATAATAAAAACACTAAAGAAATAATTTAATTAAAATCTAAAAATGTTTACCACCAGCTAACTGGCTAACTAAATAGAGGGAGGAAAAATTTATGTCCAATCAAAAATTATCAGGATTTGATGTACAGGAGGCGATAATAACAGTAGCAAATTTGATGGGGGTGGCTGCCCGTACCGCTCCCAAGTCTGGCGGCAAGGATTTTGTCGTGGTTAAAGTAGTCTATGGAGAAGAAGTGAACAGATTGGCTGAGGGAATGATTCGTTATGGTGAGGAATCAGGGAAGAAAAATTTTGACCGCGACGGTAATAACGTGAAGAATTCTCCTGCGGTAGTATTGATAGGTATAAAAGATGCTGCTACTGTGGGTTTGAACTGCGGTGCTTGTGGCTATAATCAATGTACTGACCGAATTTCTCATCCGGGGAGCGAGTTTAATGGGCCACAATGCGCTTTTAGGGTTTTGGATATGGGTATTGCCATTGGGTCAGCGGTTAAGACAGCCGGGATAATGAATGTAGATAACCGCATAATGTATCGTGTCGGGGTAGTGGCCAAAAAAATAGGTTTGATAGAGGCTGATTTGGCCGTAGGCATCCCCTTATCCGTAACTGGTAAGAGTATTTACTTTGATCGCTAAGTCCAATCCAAAGTGAGCCTTGATTTTGCTTTAAAGAGGATTTAAAAATTAAAAACGTAATGGTGGGAAAAAAATGCACACCATTTCAAGATAAAAAGGTGAAAAAATTTCCTCTTTTTACGGGGAGAGAAAAGCATGCCGTAAAAATATAAGAACTACCGAGTTTAGAATCTATTAAGATAAAAATTAAGACTGGTTAAAATCTTTATTTATTACCTAATTTCTATTTAGGGGTAGAGATACGGACAAGGTAAGATATTTTTATAGGCAAAAAATGAAAAATAGGAATATTTTTAAAATATTGGCACGGTAATTGCTACTATTAGAGGTTAGAAAATATAAAAAGTGGAAAGGAGGTGAATTTAGATGATAAAGATGAACAGAAAGTTACTTACTATAACCTTGATAGCAGCAATCACTGTGGTGTTCCTGGGTTTTGCCCAAATTTCTTTTGCCGCTGAGGATAAACCTTTAATGAGACAACAGAGGGTAGCCGGAGAGCAAAGTGGAGAATTTAGAGAGACGAGGGGAAGAGGATGGGAAAATGCTTTTGGTACTCGAGTAGGAGAATTTATCCAGTCTCTAAATCTAACTGAGGAGCAAAAAGCTGAAATTAAGAAAATTTGGTTGGGCTTTCAAAAAGAGGCTATTGAGCTGAGGAGCAAGATACAAATAAAAGAATTAGAAGTTAAAGAGTTATGCTCAGGGCCCCAGACCGATCTAACCAAAGTTAGAGCAAAACTCCAAGAAATTGCTGATTTACAGGTAGAATTAAAGGTTAAAAGACTGGAAAAGTACGGGGAAATCAAAGATTTATTAACCCCGGAACAACAGGCTCAATTACCTTCGGGTCTCCCTTCTTCTCTATTTGGTTATCCAGAGATGGGTCAGCCTGGAAGTGGAATAGGGAGAAAATGTTGTTGGTAATGGTTGGCAAATAGAAAAATAGAAAATAGAATAGAAAATAGTAAATAATTAAGGATTTAAATTAGGTATAGGGGTAGGGGGGAGACAATTTTCTCCTCCCTATTTCCTATAAACTATTTTTATACGAAGGAGTAAGAAGATATGAGAAAATTTAGTTTATTTTTATTTAAGAAAAATATGAAATTTGTGCTTGCTACTACTATTTTAGCCCTTTTACTTTCTTTAGGTGGGATGCAGACTATAAACGTTGAGGCTCAAGCTCAAGCGCAAGCGCAAGAGGAATATTCGTCTATTCAAGCTTTAAGTGATAACATCGCGGAAATTGCGGAAAAAGCGGGACCGGCGGTAGTTAATATAGATACCGTGAGAATGGTCCAGACCGGCCTTCCCTTATTTGATGACCCTGTCTTCCGACATTTTTTTGGAGACCAATTTAAAGAATTTAGAGAGACGATTCCCCAAAAGGGGACGGGATCCGGGTTTATCATTAATCAAGAAGGATATATTCTTACTAATGAGCATGTAGTTCACAAGGCAGATGAAATAAAAGTTTCTCTTTCTGATGGAAGAGAATTTGAGGGGAAAGTAGTGGGTTCCGATATATCTTCCGATATGGCCATAGTAAAGATAGAAGCAGACCATCTACCTATAGTAACTCTGGGTGATTCCGATAATTTAAGAGTAGGAGAGATCGTTATTGCCATCGGAAATCCTTATGGTCTTCAGCAGACGGTGACGATGGGGGTGGTTAGTGCTAAAGGTCGTTCTATTCCTACGGAGATAGACGGACACGTTTATACTGATTTTATTCAGACCGACACGGCTATTAATCCGGGGAATAGTGGTGGTCCCTTACTTAATACCCGAGGTGAAGTGGTAGGAATAAATACGGCTATCATCCCTTATGCCCAGGGTATTGGTTTTGCTATCCCCATTAATATGGCTAAAAAGAATATAGATGACCTTATCAAGTTAGGTAGAGTAAGGACCCCCTGGATCGGCGTATATATTCAGGAGGTGACCCCGGAAATTGCTGAACAATTTAACTTACCTGAAGCTAAAGGTGTTTTGGTAGGAGATGAGGTAGAAGGTAGCCCGGCAGAAAAATCAGGGATAAAAAGAGGAGACATAATTGTAAAGGTAAGAGATAAAGAGGTCAATTCTCCCTCGGAATTGCAAAGCGAAATAAGAAAACTCGATATTGGCGAAAAAGCGACTTTAGAAATATTACGCAACGGTAAGAAGATAAACCTCGTTTTAGAAATTGGAGAAATGCCTACTACCGAGGAAGAGGGCGAAATTACCACCGAGAAAGTGTTTTCTGTGCAAACTGGCTTAAAAGTGGAAAAAGTGACCCCGGAAATTGCCCGAGAGATAGGGTTACCTAGCGCAAAAGGGTTAGTGATTACCGAGGTGATTCCCGGCAGCTCGGCAGAGGATAGAGGTTTAAGAGAAGGGGATGTAATTTTAGAGGCTAATCGTACTGAAGTCTCTTCTCTGGAGGACTGGGAAAAGATAATCAGTAAATTAGAGCCAGGAGATACCTTGCTATTATTAATATTTCGCGGTGGTCGCACCTATTATGTACCTATAAAGGTAGGACAGGTTGATTGAAAAAAATATCGTTTTTGCTTCAGTAATTATCTTGCTTCTTGCTCTTTTACTGGGTTTTCTAACCTACCAGGAAGTGCAAAGAGAGAAATATTACTTGGGGGAACTAGCTAGCTCTGAAGGTTTAAATATTGCCTTTTCTATTCAAACTCTTAGCCCGAGATTTATCTTGAATGAGGTTGCCTTAAAGGAAATTTTACTCCTTTTGAAAAAGGAAGGGGTAAGTTATATTGATCTATGTGATGAAAGTGGGACAATTTTACTCAGTACCGAAGAAGAAAGATGGCAAAATAAGATCCTTATCCCTGAGCCGGGGAAGGTTAATTTTGTGGCTACCCAGGATAAAAATGGGGATAGAGTGCTTCAGGTAATAAAACCCTTTGATTTAGGCTCAGGCCTTAACAGACCTTCAGAGCTAGGGAGGTTGCTGCTTCTTAGAAATAGTTATCTAGTAGTAGGAGTAGATTTGGAGGGCTATTACGCCCGCTTAAATCAGACCCGAAGAAGGATCGTCCTTAACTACGGGATCATTATGGCCCTTGCCTGCCTGGGGATATATGTAGTTTTTAAGCTACAGGAAACTTATCTGGTTAAAAAGACTTTAAACGAAATGAAAGACTACACGGCAAAAATACTAGAGACCATCGATGATGCTGTAGTTTCGGTAGATAATAGAGGGATGATTAAGACCTTTAACCGTAAGAGTGAAGAAATTTTTGGCAAAAAGAAGGAAGAAGTAGTAAACCGTGATTGTCAGAAAGTCCTGAATTTAAAAGAGCAGGGAGAATGTATTTTTAGAAAATGTTTATCCGAGAAGAAGAATATAGATAAAGAGATAGTTTTAGAAGAAGAGGGGTTAACCAAGAAAATATTAGAAGTTAGTACCTCCTTTTTAACGGATGAATCGGGCGAAATAACCGGTCTGGTGGGAGTAATTCGGGACGTAACTGAACTCAAAGATTTAAATGAGGAGATTGCCCGGAACAAAAGATTGGCTGCTCTGGGTAAGTTATCGGCCGGTATTGCTCACGAGATCAGAAATCCTCTGAGTTCCATCCGAGGATTAGCGCAATTTATTTCCGGTTCGCTTTCCCCGGCAGATGAACGGAAAGCGGACCTTAAGACCATTATTCAGGAGGTAGACAGGTTAAATAATCTGGTTTTTCAAATTTTAGATTATGCCAAAGTCAAGAAATTAAATTTAACCTCCTTTTCTTTTAATAGTTTGCTAACTGAGGTAGTGGAGTTATTTAAGCAGGAGATTAGCGATAAACGGATTGAATTTACTTTAGAACTCTCTCCGGAGATTTCTTTGGTGCAAGCGGATAGAGACCAGCTGAGGCAGATGTTAATGAATATTATTATTAATGCCCTTCAGGCTATCCCTCAAGAGGGGGAGATTAAGATTGAAACGGAAAAAAGCGTTTTAAAAGAAGAGCCAGCGATAAAATTGGTAATAGAGGATAATGGTGAGGGCATTGCCGATAAAGACCTTAATCAAATATTTGACCCCTTCTTTTCTACCAGAGCCCAGGGTTCGGGGCTGGGACTTTCTATAGTCTACCGGATTGTGGAGAGTCATCAAGGGGAAATTAAAGTGGAATCAAAAGTGGGTAAGGGGACAAAATTTATTATTTTTCTGCCCCAAAGGGGAGGAATAGACCTTGAGAAAAATCTTGGTAGTGGATGATGAACCAAATATTAGAAAAATGTTAATGCGGGTGCTTTCCTCCGAAGGATTTACTGTTAAAGAAGCCGTTAATGGGCTGGAGGCTCTGAAAAAAATAGAGGAGGAAAATAATAGTTTAGTATTATTGGATCTGAAGATGCCCGGCCTTAATGGAATTGAAACTTTAGAGAAGATTAGAGAATACGATAAAGATTTGCCGGTGATTATGATGTCTGCTTACGGAAGTATTCCTGAAGCTGTGGAGGCGATGAAGAAAGGGGCAATAGATTATTTAATAAAACCTTTTGATATTGAGGAATTAAAGATTATTGTCGAGAGAGCTATCCAGCAATATGAGTTAAAGGTAGAAAACATCTATTATCGGGAGGAAGAAGAAAAAAGGTTTAACTTTGAAGAAATTATCGGGAAGAGCAAGGCGATAAACGGAGTTTTAGAGATGATAAAAAATGTATCTTCTACCCCCGCTACCGTACTTATTACCGGTGAAAGTGGTACCGGAAAAGAGTTAATAGCCCGCGCGATACATAAAAACAGTTTGCGGCGAGAGAGTCCCTTTGTAGTAGTAAATTGTGCGGCTTTTTCTTTAAATCTTTTAGAGAGCGAACTCTTTGGACATGAAAAAGGGGCTTTTACTGGGGCTATTTCCCAGAGAATTGGTCGCTTTGAAATGGCGCAAGGGGGGACTATTTTTTTAGATGAGATAGGAGAGATCGATCTTTCTATTCAAACAAAATTGCTGAGGGTTTTACAGGAGAAGGAATTCGAGAGGGTAGGTAGTTCAAAGAGCATTAAAGTTGATGCCCGCATACTGGCGGCTACCAATAAGGATTTAAAGAAAGAAGTAAAAGAGGGGAGATTTAGAGAAGACTTATTTTATAGAATAAATGTCTTTAATATCGAGGCCCCTCCTTTAAGGGAAAGGAAAGAAGATATACCCTTATTGGTAGAGCATTTTATTAAGAAATACAACCGGATATTAAATAGAAAAGTTAAAGGGGTTTCGGTAGAAGCTATCAATCTATTACTGGATTATGATTTTCCCGGCAATATCCGGGAATTAGAGAATATTATCGAACGAAGCATAATTATGGCTAAAAGCGAAATAATAGACGAAAGTTATTTTGGCTTTATCAGGGAACCAGAAGAGAAAACTAAAAAAGAAGGAAACTTGCAAGAGGCAGAAAAGGAGTTAATTATAAAATATCTAATTCAGAATAAAGGTAATCGGACTAAAACGGCGGAGCTTTTAGGGATCAGCCGGAGAAACTTGCAGAATAAGATCAAACAATATCAGCTAGATTTATAATTTTCCATTTTCATCCCCGCTTTTATGGTTAATCTCCCAGTATTTGGCCGAGGCAAAAGGTTACCGCATTTTCTGGGGGCAATGCACAGAATTAGCTTGACATATTTGAGAAAGTGCCTTAAAGTAGAGGCGTAAAAAGCGATCCTCTACCTGAAGTGAAGGCTTGTATCTTATTTAATTGAAGAGCAAGACCTGAAAAAGTTTAAATTAATGGTTTTTCGTCTAGTATCTTAAAAATGGAACTAGAACGGAGGTGAAAAAAAGTGAATAGCAATCCTACTCCTCTTGCCCCAAGTTTTAAACTTACCACTCGGCAAATGGCTGTTTCCGGTTTATTGGGGGCTATTGCCATTATCCTGGGCTCTACCCGCTTAGGTTTTATCCCTGTCCCTACCCCGGCAGGGCATGCCACCATTATGCATATTCCTGCCATTTTAGGAGGAATACTTGAAGGTCCAGTAGTTGGTGCCTTAACGGGTTTAATCTTTGGGTTCTACAGTTTTTTGAATGCTACCAATCCCATGTTTGCCGATCCCCTTATTGCTATCCTCCCGCGGATATTTATTGGAGTAACCGCTTATTATTCCTATAAATATCTGAGAGGAAATAGTGTGGTGGCTGCCATAGTGGGGACATTAACTAACACTATCGGGGTGCTGGGTTTAGCCACCTTAAGAGGATATCTTCCCTTTAAGGCAAGTGCCACTGTGGCCCTGGTTCAGGGTACTCCCGAAGTGGTAGTAGCAGTGTTGTTGGTTACCCTTCTGGTTAAGGCTTTGAAGAAACTTGGTTATTAATTAATATAATAATAGTAGTAGTTATTAGGATAAATTTTAGTATTTTAAGGTAGAGGAATTTCCAGGAAGATAAGTATAGATTTAGGAGAGTAAGTAAACTCCCTTAACCTTATACTTATCTTATCGGGAAAAGCAGGTAAGAGGGCAGAGAAAAATTTTATTTTCTTTATTTTCTCTGCCCAATTTTTTAGTAATTTTTCTGCAGCGTTAAAAAACTACTACCCAAGGAGGTTAGTTTATGGCTTCCATGATATTAGTAATCGATGTAGGTAATACCCATACGATGATAGGAGTCTACGAGGGGGAAAAACTACTTAATTATTGGAGAATTTCTACTGACCCTCATAAGACAGAAGATGAGTATGGAGTATTAATTAAAAATTTAATCTCTCATTCTAATTTATCCCCTTCGGATATTAACTCCCTGGTTATCTCTTGTGTGGTCCCTCCAGTGAGCTGGGTCTTAAAGAAGATGTCCCTGGATTATTTTAAAATTTCCCCTCTGGTAGTAAGCCCGGGGATAAAGACAGAAATTCGCATTAAAACAGACAATCCCAAAGAGGTAGGGGCCGATCGCATTGTTAATGCTATTGCTGCTTATAAGCTATATGGTGGGCCAGTAATCATTGTGGATTTTGGCACCGCAACTACCTTTTGTGCGGTGAATGCAGAAGGTGTCTACCTGGGAGGAGCTATTGCCCCCGGGATTAACATCTCGGCAGACGCTCTGGCAGAAAAGGCCGCCAAATTACCTGAAATAGAAATAATTAAACCTAAAAATTCTATTGGAAGCAATACTATTTCTGCGATGCAATCGGGAATATTTTTTGGATATTTAGGGCTGACCAATGAACTAATTAGAAGGATTAAAAGAGAATTAGGGAAAGAGGCTTTGGTAGTAGCCACTGGTGGCCAAGCGGAATTAATTGCTAAGGAAACTAAGTTAATCGACAAGATTAATCCCTTTTTAACCTTAGAGGGGTTGCGCCTGGTGTATGAGATGAATAAGTAAGTTGGGCAGTTGGCTAACTGGCAAACCGGCTAACTGGCTAACGACTAGAGATAATTTCCATACTCATATCCAGAGCTTTTACAGAATGGGTGAGGGCGCCGATAGAAATAAAATCTACTCCGGTTTGGGCAACTTCTTTTAATTTCTCTAAGGTAATCCCTCCTGAGGCCTCAATTAACACCTTGCCTTTGGCTATTTTTACCGCTTCTTTCATCATCTCTAAATTCATATTGTCTAACATAATTATATCTACTTTCATTTCTAAAGCCTCTTGAAGTTGAGATAGATTTTCTACTTCCACCTCAATCTTTAGAGTGGGAGAGATTTGTGCCCTGACCGCTACTACTGCTGCCTTAATACCTCCGGCTACCGCCAGGTGATTGTCCTTAATTAATACCGCGTCATATAGACCGAAACGATGGTTGTGTCCTCCTCCTACCCGGACAGCATATTTTTCTAATATTCTAATTCCTGGCGTAGTTTTACGGGTATCCAGGATTTGCACCGGAAAATCCTTTACTTCCTGACAGTAGCGGGAAGTGATAGTGGCAATCCCGGACAGCCGTTGAAGAAAATTTAAAGCCACCCTTTCTCCTTTAAGCAGGACCGAGGCTGAACCAGTAATTTCTGCCAGTACCTTCTGGGGGGGAACTTTTTCCCCCTCTTTAATTTTCTCTTGAAAGAGGATATTAGAATCCAACCTTTTAAATACGAGGGCTGCTACCCCCAAGCCCGCTATTACCCCTTCTTCTTTAGTTTTAATAATACCTTTGGCTTTTAAAGGATAAGGGACAATAGATTCGGTAGTAATATCTCCGGTCCCCAGGTCTTCTAAGAGTGCTTGTTCAATTATTTTGTTTATTTGAATAGTTTCTTTAATTGAAAAGTTTATATTTAAAATACCTCTTTGTTTTAGTTAACTAGTGCTCCGTTAACTAAGG
>DFYM01000077.1 GCA_002383355.1 Candidatus Immundihabitans aquiphilus
ATTTATCAGGGCGTGGCAATCTCATCACAACTATCCTACTTTAGTTAACCGGGTACTACTATCCACTACTTATTGGAGGCGAGGGTGTGGAAGATACTGCCATAATCGTAATGGCGGCAGGTAAAGGTAAGAGAATGAAATCTAATTCTCCTAAAATCCTTCATCATCTTGCCGGAAAACCAATTTTAAGTTATATCCTTAAAACTATAAATAAGGTTGAGGCTAAAAAAAGGATATTCGTTATTGGATATAAAACAGAAAAGATAAAGGAGTTAATAGGGAAAGGGGAAGAGATAGAATTTGTAGAACAAGCTGAGCCGTTAGGTACTGCTCACGCTGTTCTACAGACTAAAAGTTGTTTATCAGACTTTAAGGGAGACGTACTAATTCTATCGGGTGATGTCCCACTTTTAACCGTCCAGACCCTAAAAAAACTTTTACGTTCTCATAAGCTTAAAAGATATAATTGTACTTTAACCTCTTCTATTTTAGAAGACCCGCGGGGCTATGGTAGAATTATCCGGGATGAAAAAGGGAGAATAACTGGGATTGTTGAAGAGGTAGATTTACCAGAGGAGAAGAGAGGAATAAAAGAGGTAAATGGTGGGGTTTATTGTTTTAATAAAAATGATTTGTTTCGAGCCTTAGAAAAGATTGTACCCAATAACCAACAGAAAGAGTATTATCTGACTGATACAGTAAAAATATTACTGGCTGAGGGCTTAGAAGTAGGAAGCTTGATGGTGGAGGACCCCTCAGAAATATGGGGGATAAATAATCGAGTAGATTTAGCTAAGGCTACCGAGCGGGTTTATCAGAGAGTTAGTGAATCTTTAATGTTACAAGGGGTAACTATAATTGATCCCTCCAGCACTTTTATAGAAGAAGGGGTAAAAATTGGCCAGGATACGGTAATTTATCCCTTTTCGATGATCCAAAAAGACACCAAAATTGGCAAAAATTGTCAGATTGGTCCTTATTCCCAGTTGATTAATAGTAAGATAGGGGAAGGAGTTAGAGTCTGGGCCTCCATCGTAGAAGAAAGCCGGATAGGGGAGGGGGCTCATATTGGTCCCTATGCCCATTTAAGACCGGGAAGCGAGATAAAAAAGGGCGTAAGAATAGGGAATTTTGTAGAAGTTAAAAAGTCCACGGTGGGAGAAGGTAGCAAAGCAGCCCATTTAACTTATTTAGGGGATGCCTTAATTGGTAAAGGAGTGAATATTGGAGCGGGAACGATAACCTGTAATTATGATGGAGAAAAAAAGAATAAAACTATAATAGAAGACGAAGTATTTATTGGAAGCAATAATTCTTTAGTAGCGCCAGTTAAAATAGGAAGAAGAGCTTATACGGGGGCAGGGTCGGCTATTACTGAGGATGTACCTGCCGAGAGTCTCGCTATTGCCCGCTCTCGACAGAGGAATATAGTAGGATGGAAAAGGAAGAAAAAAGAAGAAAAATAAAATGAAAATTATTAACTAAAGAAATTTAACCAAGGGAGAGAGGGGAGAGTGTTTTGGTATCTTACGGAGTAAAATCGTTAAAAATATTTACCGGGAATTCGAACCGGAAGTTAGCTCAGGAAATAAGTCAGTATTTAAATATTCCTCTGGGGGAGGCAGATGTTTCTAAATTCCCCGATGGTGAAACTAAAGTAAAGATAGAAGAAAGCGTTAGAGGAGAAGATGTTTTTATCATTCAATCTACCTGTTCACCCGCTAATGAACACTTGATGGAATTATTAATAATGATAGATGCTTTAAGAAGGGCTTCTGCCGAGAGGATCACTGCGGTAATACCCTATTATGGCTATGCCCGACAGGAAAGAAAGACCCGACCCCGAGAACCGATTACGGCTAAATTAGTGGCAAATTTATTAGTTTCTGCTGGGGCAAATCGAATACTGACTATGGATTTACACGCCGGTCAGATTCAGGGATTTTTTGACATACCAGTAGACCAATTAGAAGCAACTACTATTTTGGTTGAGTATTTTAAAGAAAAAAAATTAGATAATGTAGTGGTAGTTTCTCCAGATGTAGGAGGAACTGCTCGAGCCAGGGGATTTGCCGGGCGCCTTAATAAGCCTATTGCTATTATTGATAAGTATAGATCAACTTTTGATGACGTAGAGATAATGCACATTGTAGGAAAGGTAGAGGGCAAAACGGCTATAATGGTTGATGATATTATTGATACTGCTGGTTCAGTAACTCGAGGGGGTCAAGCCCTATTAAATGCCGGAGCAAAAGAGATATATGTATGTGCTACTCATCCAGTCTTTGCTAATGCGGCTAAGGAAAGATTAAGAAAATCTTTCCAGGAATCTTTATTTAAGGAAGTGGTAGTGACCAATACCATCCCCCTTAATAATGGGGATAATTTGGAGGGTATCAAGGTTTTATCCGTGGCAGAGATATTTGCTCAAGCTATAGAAAGGATTCATAACGATTTATCCGTAAGTGAATTATTTAAGTAAATAGTCATTAGTCGCTAGTATTTAGTTAGATGGTTAGCCAGTTAGCAAGTTTGCCAGTTCCTTAGTTAGCCAGTTAAAATAAAGATTGGTTAACCAGCTAACTGGCCAACTGGTAAACTAGTACTCCCTTAACTAAGTTAGGATATTTTTGAGATTGCCACGCCCTGCTTTCAGCAGGGCTCGCCATGACTAACCTTACTTCCCCTTCACCTTAACCCTCTCTCGAGGGGAGAGGGGAGGGAGAGGGTGAAATAAAGGGAACCGGCTACTTCATCTATCTCTGGA
>DFYM01000009.1:0-1130 GCA_002383355.1 Candidatus Immundihabitans aquiphilus
GGTTTAATTATAGCCACTTTTTATCTTCTACTTTCTCTATTTTAAAAATTTTCTTTAATAATCGAAATGATCTCTTGTCCAATCCTTTTTTGAGCTTCTTTGGTAGAGGCTCCGATATGGGGAGTCACCGAAACTCTTTCTTGATTAACCAGTTCCAGATTCTTGGTTGGCTCTTCGGGAAATACATCAATCCCTGCTCCAGCAATCTTCCCGGAATTTAGTGCCTCCAATAAAGCTGCCTTATCTACCACACCACCTCGAGCACAATTAATAATATATACTCCGTCTTTCATCTTGGAAAATTCTAGTTTACCAATCACAGGAGATTCATCTTCATTCCCCGGTACATGTAAAGAGATAAAATCAGAATCAGCCAGAAGTTCATCCAGAGAAACAAAAGAATATTCGGGACAATCTTTGGCTGGTCCCAAGATATCATTGTAGATAACCTTCATCTCTAACGCCTTCGCCTTTTTAGCTAATTCTCTTCCGATTCTACCAAATCCTATAAGCCCTAAAGTTTTACCGGAAAGCTCTATCCCTTTATACTGTTTTTTATTCCATTTACCTTCTCTCACAGTAACATTAGAGATCCCGATAAATCGAGCCAAACAAAACATATGTCCCAAAGCTAATTCTGCCACAGCTGAACTGCTTGCTTTGGGAGTATTTCTGACCTTTATTCCTTTCGATTCCGCATATGCCACATCGATATTGTCCACTCCTACTCCACCGCGAATAATTAATTTTAAATTTCCGCTCTCAACGGCAGAATCTATTATATCTTTTCTAACTTTAGTTGCAGAACGCACAATAACTACATTAAAGCCTTTCACCTGTTCTTTTAACTCTTCGGATTCAAAGAATTGCTCTGTTACTTCATGCCCCATATCTTTTAAGGTCTGAACAGATCCTTTATCCATTCCATCAGTTACTAATATTCTTAACATCTTTATCACTCCTTATAATCCTAAAATTTCATCAATTAAAGAAAGAAGTTCTTTGATCTCGGAAAGTGTCGCTTCAGCCATATGAGCTATTCTGAAGGTTTTATCTTTCAGTTTTCCATATCCGTTAGAAATCATAAAACCCCTTTCGCCTAAAGCTTTGTTTAAATCGCCTACACTAAT
>DFYM01000009.1:1208-9347 GCA_002383355.1 Candidatus Immundihabitans aquiphilus
AAGGATATTGATAATCTTTCTTTTGAATATACTCATAGATTTGTAAGAGATCAAGGTAAGTCCCTCTAAATTTAACTTTTCTGGCTGCTTCTAAGGCTTTTTCTGAAATAGAACAGAGGGACAGTCCGGGAGGTAGACCTAAACATTTTTGACTGGAAGTTATGCAAATATCGATGCCTAACTTATCCACTTCTATCTTAGTTCCACCTAAAGAACTTACCGCATCTACGCAGAATATTACTTCGGGATATTTTTTTCATCACCTCAGCAATCTCTTCGATCGGATTCATTATTCCGCTGGAAGTCTCATTCAGACTGTGTCATAATTACCTTTTTTACAGATGAATAAAATATAAATAAAAATCAAATAAATTCCTTATTTTACAAGACTTAGAGCCATTTTTATGCTATAATATTAGTATCATAATCATAACAGAAAGGAAACCTTTATTATGGCTTATCGATATGGTAATAGATACCAAATGCAACTCTTACCTCAGAGGATAGAAGAGTATGTTCCCTCTGCTGATCCGGTACGTGCCTATGATGCCTTCCTAGAGGCACTTGATTTTAGAGAATTAGGGATTACCCTTGATCCTTATAAAGTAGGTAATTCCGAATACCATCCTCAGGTTATGTTAAAACTCTTAGTCTACGGCTACTCCTACGGTATCCGCAGTTCCCGAAAGTTAGAGAGGGCCTGTCATCACAACCTCTCCTTTATCTGGCTTACCTCCGGATTAAAGCCAGACCATAAGACTATCGCCGAATTCCGGAGAAAGAATAAAGAGGCTTTAGCTAATGTCTTAAAACAGTGTGCTAGAATCTGTATTAAACTTAATCTTATCGAAGGTAATACCCTCTTTTTAGATGGTACTAAAATAAGAGCCAATGCCTCCATCAAAAATACCTGGACCAGGGAAAAAGCCCAGAAAGCTCTAAAACATATCGATAAGCGTATCAAAGATATCCTTACCCAGTGTGATACAGTAGATGAGGCCGAAGAAGGAACCGGCTCTTTAATCACCATGGATAAAGAATTAAAAGATCAAGATCTCCTTAAATCTAAGGTCAAAGGTATCCTATAAGAGCTGGAAGAAGAAAAGCAAAAATCCCTGAATACCACCGACCCCGAGTGTACCCGCATTAACAGCCTCCAGGGTTCTCATGCCGGCTTTAACTTCCAGAGTACCGTAGACGAAAAAGAAGGTCTTATCTTATCTATCGATGTAGTAAGTGAGAATAATGACCTTAATCAGTTTGCTTCCCAGATCAACCAAGCCAATGAGACCTTAGGTAAGAAATGTAAAACCGCTTGTGCTGATTCCGGTTATGCCGCAACCGAGGAGTTAGAAAAAATAGATCAACAAGGGATCAAGGTTATCGTCCCTTCCCAAAGACAGGCCAGAAAAAAAGAACCTCATGAATTTGCCAAAGAACGTTTTACTTATGATGCTAAGAATGATAGTTATATCTGTCCCCAAGGACATAAACTAATCTTTTATTGTCTTAATAAGAAAAATAAAGCATATATGATTTCCGATAAGAGAATTTGTCTTGCCTGTCCCCATTACGGTACTTGTACTACCTCCAAAACCGGAAGAATGGTAACCCGANNAAACACAATTTAAAAGTTGACTCCTTCCTCCTAAGAGGTCAAAAAGGAGTAAAGGCTGAAGCCTCTATCCTGGCTACCTGTTTTAATCTTGCTCGGATGATTACCCTCCGGGGAGTACCAGCTTTAATCAAAGAATTAAACGCCTGTTAAGGGGATAATACCCACTTATTTCAAGTAAAATATGATAATATGAGTAAAAATTAGAGTAAATATATTTTTTATTTTTATATTAACCTTAAAAATATTAAATTTTTTTAAGTTACAAAAAATTATTGCTAAATATAATTATTTATGACACAGTCTNNCCTACCTTAGTTAACGGAGCACTAGGTGTCCAGCTAATCGGGTACAGGGCAAAATCAAAATTATTTTCAAAATTGTTTTAAATTTCATACACATCAATTGTAATGTTCAATCTAAAGTACAAATAGTTATTGCCTATTATGTATTAGTGGAAACCCCACGGGCAAGTCCGTAGCACCTTTCCACATTTCGAGCCGAGCTCGACGCCCTTCGAGCGAATTTACATTCATCCATGGGTAAACCCATGGTATTCTACCCTTCGGGTTAATGAAATTTCGGAAATTACTGGGGCTTAGATTTATTAAACTTTATTCTGCCTTTTTCCCAAAAGTCCAAAACCACTCTATCAATCAGTTTTTTGCCCTTTGGGGTAACCCAGAATTCTTTGATGACCCGAATTACTAGCTCTGGATGGATTATTTTTTCCAGTGTATCAATTGCCCCAAACCATTCTAAATACCTCAATAAAATACTTTGCACGTCATAAGCTAATTCTTGAGCAATTTCCTCAAGCTCTTTTTCTTCCTTACTTGAATTACTATAAATCTGTTTTGTTAAAGTAGTGGGCGTGTTCTTTTCATTTGGTTTTGCCAGATAAAAATATTTCCATATGCCAACGATGTTTTCTTGATACTGTTGGGCATTAAATGTGGTGTACTCTGTTGCTTGCAGTTTAACCCAATCTACTTTTTCAATCCAGTCAATCATCAACTTAATAACATTTTCGCCATAGCTATTTTCAGTAAAATCCTTAAAATGTTTACGATTAACCTGGACATATCCCCGTTTATCTGTATAAATAAGTCTTTCCGCCCGCGATAACAGATGAATAAAGTGAATATAGGGCTTCCTTTTTTCTTCCCCTCTATTTTCTTCTTTTTCCATAAAGGTAAAACTGTCTTTAGTAGGGTTAATAAATTTTTCCTCTATTCTCTTAAGGTGTTGGAAGGGAATCCAGCGATTAGTGGGAGTTACCTTAACGCGATTTTCTAGAAAATAGCAAACAAAAGTCTCTACATCCCGAACTACTGGTGAATCTTTCTCATTAAAATCACTGAGGTTGTAAGGATCTTCAGGATTCAGTTCGATGGGTTCTATGTTAAGCAAAAAGGGGGAATCTTTTCTGGGACTATTAATTTTTTCTCTCTCCTCCTTTATGGCCTCCAGCGGTGTTTTCCCATCAAGTTCTTCCTGGGGTTCAGTAAGCCATTTTTCCTGTAATTCCTTAACCGCTTTTTCTAATTCACCTTTATTGGAAAACTTGGTAATATCCATATTTCTTTGCACATAATTCATAAAATCATCTAATAGCTCTTTTTCCAGGGGACCCATACTTCCGCTGGCTATTTCTTCCGGAGATTTTCCTTGGAACTCATCACGAGGTGTATTATTCCAAAAATCGTAGAAAAGTTGTTGCAAGGTGATAAATTCCTCCTGGGAATAAATATGCATCATTTCAGCTAATTCCTCAATAATGGGTAGCGGATTGGTAACACGATTAATCTTTTTCCTCAAACTTTTAATAGAAGGTGCTTTTTTGCCTAAATGTTTCTTAAGAAAATTTCTTAACTTCTTTTCTATACTCTCTATGTCTTCTACCTTTCCTATGTTTTCTATAGATTCCTGATAACCACTATCCCCCGCTTTTCTGTCTTTATCTTCTGGACTTTTTTGAATAACATGTCTTTCAATCAGCAAAGGGTCAATTTCCCGAAAAAATTGGGAAGGTACATTGTCCCAAACTCTTTTTGCAGTATAAGAAGGTATCGCTGGTAAAAAAAGATTGACGATAGATAAGGCATAATCTGTTTCATAAGGCAAAATTCTCCCGAAAAAACAATCATTCTTTTTCATTTGGAAGGTAGCCTGATTATCTCTCACCTTAAATTCCTGTCCAGAAGAAAGGTCTTTTGCGATAAAGTAATAACCAGGAAATACTTCGCGGATCATAAAAGCACTAAAGATATTATCTTGAAATCCTTGCAGAATCTTTTGCTCTTTCTGATTATATTTAGAGAGCATCTTTGATAAAAATAATTTTAGTGGTTTTTGCCGATAATGTCTTGAGGTGTAGGAATAAATAAAATAGTCTTCGAATCTCAGGTCTGCGGATTCCTCATCTTCTTGAGTTGGATAATACTTTTTGGGTGTTTTGGTTAGAAAATTTTCTCGTTCTTGAATCATTTCCAAAAATAGATGAGGGTCTGATTCACAAAAGTCCATTATATCATTGGTAAATTCACTAATTCTGGTAGCCGGTTCTCTCCAATCGGTCATAACTTTTTACCTTCCTTATTTAAAAAATTTAGTAGGTATTTTATGTATCGTAATTTATTTTGAAATTCCGATACTACAAGATATTCAAGGGGAATTCTTCCCCTTGATAACCCCTGAATCAAAATCAAGATATATTGTTCCTTANNGCGTACACGCACAGGTAGATATTATATTTGATAGTATCGAAATTATTGAAATTCCGATACTATCAAATAATCTTAGCTATTTAATTTACTCTCATTTTAACACTCATTTTAGATTAGTCAAAAGATAAATAGGTGAATATAGAGGGAAAATTTTATTACTTTGTTTTGTTGAAGGAAAATTAGAAAAAAATATTCTTTTTTATAGTTATAATAATTTTAGAGGGTTAATAGCATGAAAATTGGGATTATGGCTGATAGTCATGATAATCTTACTAATATTAAAAAGGCAGTTGAGGTTTTTAATAAGGAAAAGATTGATTTATTGCTACATGCCGGTGATTTTGTTTCACCTTTTACGGCCAAGGAACTCAAAAATATACACTGTCCTTTCGCAGGTGTCTTTGGTAATAATGACGGCGATAAGCCTTTATTGATTAACCAATTTCAACAAATCGGGCCTATCTATCCAGAGCCTTATAAGACAGAAATAGATAGGAAAAAAATCATCATGTTTCATAAGAACGAGGTTATTGCTGATTTAGCCAAGAGCCAGCAGTATGACCTTATCATCTATGGACATACCCATAAGATAGACCATTATAAAGAGGGTAGAACAACAGTAATAAATCCAGGGGAATGCGGAGGATGGCTAACTGAGAAAAGCACAATTGCCATTCTTAAACTGCCTGATTTACAGGTGCGTTTCATTGATCTATAAAAGAAACAAGAGTTAGATAAATCTTTTCAACACTTATTATCTAACTCTTGCCTTATCGTTTTACTTTATCTTAATTTTACCTTAATCTTTTTAAAGTTAATCAGAAATTATTATCATTCTTGCTCAATCTCTTCCTTAATACTCTCCTGTGATTCCAGTAATTCATCCTGTGGTATCAAGCCCTGTAATGATTTCAAGGCATTCTCCAGCTGATTTAGACGAATTCCATACTTAGCCCAATCACCTTCCCGAATAGCATCTTGGGCTTCCCGGTAAAACTGTAAAGCATTTTCAATTAGATTCTTAACAGTAACTCCTTCTTCTAAAATAACCTTTCTTTCTTCCTCTACAGTTCTACCAAAAAGTTCCCGAAGCGAAGTTTCTAAATCCTCAGTCATGACTACTTTTGAACCATCAGATACAATAATCCTTCTAAGTTGCGGTATTTCTCCCTTTTCAGCTCTGAGATACAGGGGTTCTATATAGAGAATTGAGTCTTCAATGGGGATAGCCAATAAATTACCTCTAATAACTGTGGAACCACTTTGACTCCATAAAGTTATCTGCTGAGAGATTTCAGAATCCTGATCAATTAAGGCTTCAATTTGCATAGGACCATATACCAGTCTATCCTTGGGGAATTTATAGACTAACATCTTCCCATATTCCTCCCCATCATTACGAGCGGCCAGCCAGGAAATCATATTGTCCTTATTAGTGGGAGTAAAAGGGGTTATTAAAATAAATTCTTCTTTCTCAAAACCAGGTAATTTGGCAATGATATAATAAGGCTCTAATTTAATCTCTTCTGCAGCATAAATTTCATTGGGAATATTCCAGTAATCTTCTTTATTATAGAAAACATCCGGGGTTTGCATGTGGTAGGTGGAATACATTTCAGCTTGAATCTTAAAAAGGTCAATGGGATAGCGAATATGTCTGCGCAAATCTTCAGGCATATCTTCAATAGTCTTAAATAAGCCAGGGAAAATATTATGATAAGCACGGATGACCGGATCTTCAGGTTCCACAATATAAAAATCAACATTACCATTATAGGCATCAATAATTACCTTTACTGAATTGCGAATATAGTTAAATGATCGATTATAAGGCCTGGAATAGGGAAAACGATTCGAGATAGTATAGGCATCCAGAACCCAGTATAGCTTCCCCTCATCTGAGATAGCTATATAAGGATCATGGTCATAAATCAAAAACGGGGCAATTCTACTAGCCCGGTCAATGACATTTCGATATAACATGATACGGCTATCCTCAGTAAAACTTCCGGTTAGCAGTATATTGACATCTCTAAACTGAATAGCCAATAACAATCGACGCCAAAAAGAAGAAATGGGTACTCCACCGGTCCCTTCATAATGAGTATATACGTTTTCATCACCAAGAGGATAATCGAATTCCCGGTTTTCCGTATTTACAATGACATATTGTTCTGTTTTTTCACCAAAATAAATCTCCGGTCTGGTAATTTTTAAATCGACTGTTGAAATTGGAGGAATATCCTTAATGACCAGGTGAGGTAAGCCATCTGGCTCCACTCTGTTTACCGGGCTCATGACCACACCATATCCATGAGTGAAGGTAAGACGTTCATTTACCCAGGTTTGGGCCTCCTGAGCTAATTTTTTACTGTTCAATTCTCGGGCAGCAACCATAACTTGTTGATAATTTCCATTTAGATAATAACGATCAACATCTATCCCTACAAATTCATAATACAAACGAATAGCTTGAATCTGGTTGAAGGTCTGTGTCAAGGGGCGCCAGTCCCATAAACGAATATTACTGATTGTTTCGGGATTTTTTAATATTTCTTCATAAGTTATCTGCTCTTTAAAAGGAAAATCACTTTCTACTATTTTATCTAAACCATATGCTGTTCTGGTGAATTTAATCTCATTTGAAAGATAAGGCCTTTCTTTGGCTAATTCATTGGGTGATACCGCCACTCTCTGGATAATTCCTGGTAAAAATCCGGCTAGAATTAGATAAACGGCTATTACCGAAACAATACTGATTATTGGTAAGCGTATATTTTCCTGTCGCGAAGTCACAAAGATTACCAGAGCAGCAATAATGTATAGTATCATGGAAATTCTCAAGGCTAATAAATTGACCTGTATATCGGTATAACCTGCCCCATAAACTACACCTTGAGTGGAATAAAGTATTTTACGACTATTAATCCAAAAGGCAGCAGCCTGTAAAATTAGATAAGTACCCAATAATAAAGAGAGGTGGAATTTTACTGGTAGATCGATGCTTATTTTACCAAACTCAAATCGAATGGCTTTCTTCACAAAATAAACTAAAAAAACAATTACCAGGATAAGACCAATAGCAAAGCTTAACCAATTTCTAAAATATTCCAAAAAAGGAAGGCTGAACAAGTAAAAACCGATATCTTTTCCAAAAATAGGATCATTCATACCTACAGATACTTGATTAAAATACATCAATATCTTTTCCCAATTTACTGACTCAGAAATACCCATTAAGATGGAAATAATTACTGAAAAACCTAACACAAATCTCTTACTGATGGGAAATCTTTGTAGGCTTTTGTATAGTTGCATTTCAGGTCTATCTGCATCCTGTTCAGTCAATTCTACCTCAATAGGCGGCGCATAGCGACGGGCATAATTAAAATTGATAAAACTGAGGATAAAAAACAACAGGGCAAAGAAAAGACCAACCCAGAACTGAGTAAGTAATATTCTCCAAAATACTGAGGTGTAATTAACCGATTTCATCCAAATCAAGGGAATATAAAATCGGCCGATAAAAACTATAAGTAGAATGAGAATGAGAATCAAGCCAGCAATGATTTTTCTCATCTTAGAATTTTTTGCTCTATCTTCCAATTACTTTTCCTCCTTTTAACCATTTTTTTTATTATAACATTAAAATAGAAATTTAAAAAATATTTCGCATTCGATCATATTTTTTGTCCGTGAAAACAATTGGTTAGATCATAATTAGATGTCTTTGAAATGATATCATATCCTTGGACTCTTTTTTAAAGGGGGCAAGGAAAATTGGAGGCATTTGAT
>DFYM01000013.1 GCA_002383355.1 Candidatus Immundihabitans aquiphilus
TCCTTAAATTAGTCATCAGTGAATAGTCGTTAGTATTTAGTTAGTTACCCAATTATCCAGTTAGCCAGTTTACTAGTTAACCGGGTAAGTGGTAAACTGGCTAATCTAAAATGAGCTTCACTTATCCGATAAGGCCTCCAGAATTACTTCGGCAATAGCATAATCTTGGGCATGAGAAATAGTCAGGAAACATTTAGTAATTCCCTTTTCTAAAACGGCTATTTTTAATTTTCCGTTTGTCCTGATAATCGGCTGTCCAAATTCATTATTCTCTATTTCTATCTCTCTCCAGCTAACTCCCCTAAGGCCCAGACCTAAAGCCTTTAAAAAAGCCTCTTTAGCAGCAAATTTTCCGGCGTAAGACTGGTATTTATTATTTCTTTTTTCGCAATAAATCTTTTCCCCGGACGTAAATACTTTAGAAATAAAACTGTCCCCCCATCTTTCCGCTATTTTTTTTATTCTATTTACTTCTACTAAATCTATTCCACATCCTATTATCAAGGAAGATCCTTTCCTTTATTTAATATTTTTCTCGTCCCTTCCCGGCACCTAATTATTTTAATATTATAAAGCCCTGAACTTTTACATTAATAAATTATGAAAAGCCCCTATCCCTTTTCTTATCCAGCTTTATATTCAATTTTACTTCTCCAAGTACTCTTCTATTTCCCTTTGCATCTCTGGTGGGACCAGTAGGAATTTTCCTTGTGCCTCAGTTAATAAGGTCCCGTCTTCTAAACAGGCTTGAGCTTGGGCTTCAATCATTCTCCCCCAATCTTTAGTCATCTTAGCGGTAAAGATAATTTTTTGGCCAAGAGGAGCTTTTCTTCGATATTTTATTTTAATTTCGATGGTTAAAGCCATTACCCCTTTGGTTACTTCCGCTGTTCGGCCCATCATTTCATCTAAAATGGAAAATAATATCCCTCCATGCACTATCCCCTTAAAGCCTTGGTGCCGGGTATCGGGAACAAATTCTGCTTTTACTTCATTTTTGTCTTTAAAAAGAGTAATTTGTAAACCCAGAGGATTTTCTTTCCCACATACAAAACATTCTTTGTACCCTGGTAGAGACTCCAAAAATAAAACCTCCCTACTTTAATTAGTCATTAGTCGATAGTCGTCAGTATTTAGTAAGTTAGCTGGTTACTTTGTTTACCAGCTAACTAAATTTATACGCTCTACGCTACCGGTTAATAAATGGTTAAATACCTATCTAATTCCCATTGGTGAACTTGGGTACGATAGTTTTCCCATTCTTCTCTTTTGGCTTTAATATAATTTTTTAATATATGTTCAGTTAAAGCAGATTTTACCACCTCGTCTTTTTCTAATTCTTTTAAGGCCTCATATAAATTCGAAGGTAAGCTTTCGATCCCCCGTACTTTTTTTTCTTCTTTACTCATGGTATAAATATTTGGTCTTACTGGTTCTCCAGGATCAATCTGATTTTTGATTCCATCTAAACCAGATTTTAAAATTACCGCAAAGGCTAAATAAGGATTACAGGAAGGATCGGGACTCCTTAATTCCGCTCTCGTGCTTTCTCCTCTTATGGCGGGTATCCTAACTAAAGGGCTTCGATTCCTTTCTGACCAGGCGATATAAACTGGAGCCTCATAGCCAGGGGTTAATCTTTTATACGAATTAACCAAAGGATTGGTAATAGCAGTAAATCCTTTAGCATGTTTTAATAGACCGCCAATAAAATATAAAGCCTCTTTACTCAGTTCGTACTTCCCTGTCGGGTCATAAAAAATATTCCTACCATCTTTATGTAAGGAAATATGGGTGTGCATTCCGGATCCGGCTATACCGAAGATAGGTTTGGGCATAAAAGTAACGTGTAAATTGTGTTTTAAAGCTATAGTTTTAGCCGTCAGTTTTAAAGTCATTACCCGGTCAGCAGCAGTGTGAGTGCATCAGTGTACCTGAAATCAATTTCGTGCTGACCAGGAGCCACTTCATGGTGAGAGGCTTCGATTTCAAAACCCAACTTTTCTAAGGCAATTATCATATCTCTTCTTGCCTCTTCTCCCAAATCAACTGGCAAAAGGTCAAAATAGCTAGCCTGATCATAGGTATTAATAGTCGCTTTACCTTGTTGATCCTTAAAAAAGAGAAAGAACTCTACTTCCGGTCCGAAGTTGGTAGAATATCCCATCTCTTCAACTTCTTTTAGTACCCTTTTTAAATTATTACGGGGACAACCCTCAAAGGGTAAAGAACCATTAGAATTATTATAGATATCGCAAATTAGGCGAGCCACTTGTTTTTCCTCTTCCCAGGGATTAATCGTAAAAGTTGAATAGTCGGGCTTCAAGAACATATCTGATTCCTCAATACGTACAAAGCCTTGGATAGAAGAACCATCAAACATAATCCTCCCTTCCAGGGCTTTTCCCAATTCCCTTACTGGAATTTCTACATTTTTAGGTATACCCAAAATGTCGGTAAATTGTAACCTAACAAACTTTACTTTTAATTCCTGTGCCCTTTTCAAAATTTCTTCTTTAGTCATTCCAATCATCGATAACAATCCTCCTTTGAGATTTAAAATCTCTTTGCTTTTAGTTTTGTTTATTATACTCTTTCCTTTCCTTTTCACCCAATTTTTTTAGTAAATATTATTACTTTATTCTACGGTAACACTTTTAGCTAAATTTCTTGGTTTATCTATATCACGCCCTAATTTATCCGCAATATGATAAGCAAATAATTGTAAAGGAATAACCGTTAACAAAGGATAAAATATATCTAAAGTGCGAGGAATATAAAATGCTCGGTCTACTATTTGACCAATTTCTCGGTCACCTACAGAAGCAATAGCCAGCACTAAACTATCTCGGGCTTTAACCTCCTTGATATTGTTAATTATTTTAGGATAAACTTTATCGCGAGGGGCTATTACTACCACAGGAAAATTTTTATCCAAGAGAGCAATGGGACCATGCTTCATCTCTCCTGCAGGATAGCCCTCAGCGTGAAGGTAAGAAATCTCTTTAAGCTTTAAAGCTCCTTCTAAAGCAATAGGATAATTAAATCCCCGTCCCAGATAAAGAAAATTATTATATTTATAAAATTCTTCACTCAACTTAACTATCTCTGGATCCTTAAGTAAAATAATCTCTACCATTTGGGGAATCTTTATTAACTCGGAAATTATTTTACTAACTTCTAAGGAGTCAAGTTTCTCTCTGACTTCGGCAAAATAGAAAGAGAGTAAATAAAGACAGACTAATTGTCCCAGGAAAGCCTTAGTAGTAGCTACGCCTATTTCTGGACCTGCTTTAATATACATTACGCTATCAGCTTCCCGACTGATGGTGCTCCCTTTTACATTAGTAAGCGCCAGGACATAAGAGCCAGCTTTCCGACAAGCTCTTAAAGCCGCTATAGTATCAGCAGTTTCTCCTGATTGAGAGATTACCATCACCAAGTCTTTTTTACTCAGCAATATTTTTCTGTATCTAAACTCCGAGGCATAATCTACCTCTACCGGAATCTGACTTACCTCTTCAAAAATATATTTTCCCACTAAAGCAGTGTAATAAGAAGATCCACAAGCTAAAATGATTATCCTTTCTATTTCTTTAATTTTATTTAAAGAAAGACATAGATCAGCAAGTTCCAGCTTTTGGGTAGACAGGTTGATCCTCTCTTCTAAATTATTACGGATTACCATAGTTTCTTGAAAAATTTCCTTCAACATAAAATGTTTATATCCACTTTTCTCCGTCATCTCTTTATCCCAATCAATATTTACCACTTCTTTCTGCAAAATTTTACCTTCGGAATTAATTACCTCTACTCGGTCCTTAGTTAGGGTAGCAATTTCTCCTTCTTCTAAAAAGATTACCCTCTTAGTATAATTAAGTAAAGCAGTGATATCAGAAGCCAAAAACATTTCTCCCTCCCCCACTCCAATAATCAAAGGACTTCCACAACGAGAAGCTACAATCTTCCCCGGGTCACAAGAAGACATTACCCCAATAGCATAGGATCCCTCTATCTGTTGCAGAGCTTTTTTTACTGCCGAAGTTAAATCATTTTGGTAATTACTCTCTATTAAATGAGGGAGGACTTCGGTATCAGTTTCTGAAGTAAATCTATGACCTTCGGAAATTAATCTTTCTCTTAAAGAGAGGTAGTTCTCTATAATACCATTATGTACTACCACTATTTCCGAATTGCATCCACTATGAGGATGAGCGTTGATATCATTAGGTTTTCCATGAGTAGCCCATCTCGTATGCCCAAGCCCTACATTACCTTGAGGAACTTTTTTCTCTAACAAATTTTCTAATTTAGCTATTTCCCCTCGGCATTTCACTATTTCAATTTTATTATCTTTTAATATAGCGATACCAGCAGAATCGTACCCTCGATATTCTAATTTTTTTAAAGTATTTAATAAGATATTTATGGCTTCTTGGTGCCCAATGTATCCTACTATTCCACACATTTTCTTATCCTTTCTTCTTTTATAGTTATAGTTAAGTAAGCATTCCTCTAAAAAAAATACCTCATTATCCATCCATTCAGGAAAGATAATGAGGTAATAACTCAAAAACATCTGGTCTTTTTAGTTTTCTGTATTCTTTTTTTGTATGTATTTATATTGTATTGGTTAGCATTAAGTAAAGTAGTATTGGAGTGGAGAAAGCAAAACTGAAAACACTAAAGCGTAATTTAAAACTTAAAATTCAAGAAAAAGTTTTGCTCCTCGCATTCTGATTTTATTTTAGTAGAACAGGTTAGCCAGCAAATATTTTAGGAGAAAAATAACCAACTTAAGCTATTATAGCCTCAGATTTTAGAAACTTCTAAGGCTACAAGTTTTTCAAGGGGAATGCTTCCTCTTGAAAAACTCCCAAATTCGCCTTCATCTTAATATTACCTTCAAAAATATTATCCCTTTAATGGAACTAGATCCAAAAAACCATTTTGTCCTGGTAATTACTCACCAGTTTTGTAGGTTTTCTAAGGATTGAACCAACCCAGGAGCATCCGCCGAATTTTCGATAAACTCCTCCCTCGTCAACTTACCTTACCGGAACTTTCTTGGCAGAAAATGGTAAGTTCTGGCGCTTATATTCAATTTTTAAAATCGATTAGGCTACTTTTATCACCCCCTCTAAAGTTAGGCGGTTAACCGGTTTAATATTAGTCCATTAACTAACTAACCAAGTAACTAATTAACCCCCTCTAACTATATGTGCTCGAACACTATTCATTCGCCATTAACTAAAGACGTTTACTATTTATGCTATATCTCTTCTTTTTCTAACGCTTCTCTTAATTTTTGAGAAAACTCTTCCAGTCTCTTCTGGTCTTCTCCCTCTAATAATATTCTTATTAAAGGTTCGGTTCCCGAGGGCCTTACCAGAATTCTCCCTTCTTCGCCCAATTCATCTTCTATTTTCTTAATTATACGCTGAATATTATCACTTCGGTAGAAAAATTTTTTATCTTTTACTTTAAAATTAAGCATAATTTGAGGGTTTTTTTTCATTACTGCTGCTAAATGAGATAAAGGCTTAGCTTCTTCTTTAATTACTTTTAAGAGCTGTAAAGAGGTCAACAAGCCATCTCCTGTAGTACTATATTCTGAAAATATAATATGACCTGATTGCTCCCCACCCAATATTACTTCTTCACTTTTCATCCTCTCTAAGACATAACGGTCTCCTACGCCAGTTCTAATAACTTCCCCTCCAGCCTTTTTGATAGCCTGATCAAACCCTAAGTTACTCATTACTGTAGTTACCACTTTTTGGTAAGGTAATTGATTTTTCTGGAGAAGATTTAAAGCACAAATAGCCATAATTTGGTCTCCATCCACAATATTTCCTTGCTCATCCACGGCAATCACCCTATCCCCATCTCCATCAAAAGCTAATCCCAAATCTGCGTGTTGTTTTAAAACTTCCTCTTGCAATAAAGCCGGATGAGTAGAACCACAATTAAGATTTATATTAATTCCATTAGGGTGATGATGGATAACTACTACTTCAGCTCCTAATTCTTTAAATACTTGAGGAGCAACCTTAAAAGTAGCACCATTAGCGCAATCTAATACTACCTTAATTGCTTGCAAATTAAAATCGGGTGGAATGGTGCTTTTTATATAATTCACATATTTTATGATTGCCACAGAAGATAAATATTCTGCTTTACCAATATTTTTACCTATTGGCCATTCATCTTTGGTCTGATTCTCCAAATATATTCTCTCTATTTCTTCTTCTTCAGAATCAGAAAATTTACCTCCGTCACCTTGAAAAAATTTAATTCCATTATCTTCAAACGGATTATGCGAAGCAGAAATAACTATACCACAATTAGCCTGGTAAAACCTGGTAAGGTAGGCAACTGCTGGCGTAGGGATCACCCCAACTTTCAATACATCTACCCCTATCGAACAGATGCCTGCTACTAAAGCCGATTCTAACATCTCCCCGGAAATCCGTGTATCTTTACCGATCAAGATTTTAGGATTAGTTTCCTTCTTAAATAAATAGGCCCCAACTCTACCTATTTGAAAGGCAGTTTGAGCCGTCATCGGCTCTCTGTTAGCTATTCCCCTTATTCCATCTGTTCCAAATAATCTTTTCATAAGCTTACCTTAATATTAGTATATAGTTGTTAGTGAATAGTCGTTAGTATTTGGTTAGCTAGCTGGTTACCTTATTTGCCAGTTAGTTACTCGGTTACCCAGTTNNTACTATTACTATTTGTTAACCACTACTTATTGATGGAGACGGTTACTTCTTCTGGCTCGACTTTAATTAAAGATGTTCCTTCAGGGAGATCAACTTGAACCTTTACTTTTTGCTCTACTTGCAGACTGTCCGCTAGCTCCACAAAGGCCTTGACTTCCTCCTCTTTCATTTCCTCCATAAAAACACTTTGTCCTTCTATAGTAATATCTACTACTGGTGGTTCTATCTTATAAAAAATAAAAGGTGATGCACCCTGAGGTGTAACAGGCACCTCTTCTAAACGCTTCTGGGTTATGTTTTCCTTGACCTGAATAGTTACTTCTATCAATGAGGCCTCTCCCTCCGCGATATTTAATCCTTCTTCTAAATTAAGAGGCACTTTCACGGTCAAAGTTTTAGTAATGCCATTTACGTCAATGGGGATGGTTTCCAGCCATTCCAGCTTATTTATCTTAGAGTAATCACCATAAATTTTTATTTTATCCGGATTAGCTATTATTTGAGAAATATAATATCCGGGAGCTGGTTTCCCCGTAATTCTTGGTTTTACGGACAGTAATTTTTCGGGATAGCCAAGTGTAACAGTAATTGACACTTCCACGGTATCTGGGTCAATCTTTATCTCCTTAACTTCATTACCAGCCGCATCCAGGGCCTTTACTTTAATCTTTTTACGAAAATCCTTCTTTGTCCCAGAAATATCAATAGAACATACTACTTGTTTAACTTTGGCTAATGCGCTTTCCGCACCGGTGATATTAACTGACGAAGGAGTTAGCTGTGGTTCATTGGCCAGAGAATAACCCTTTTCCGGCATACCTATTAGATCATATACAACTTCTACCGTTTTAGTTAAAATCTTTTCTACTACTACATTAACTTCCGGTGGAATTATTCTAATGAGCTCTGTTCTTTTAGGGGGGGTCACTTCTACTTTTAATCTATAAGTGCCTGGTTCTTTGACTCCGGCAAAATCTATTATGCCCCCTATTTGCTCGGGAGAAATACCGCTTATCACCTCTTTCGGTCCCTTTATACCTATACTCACCTCAGTAGGAAACTCTTTGACCGATAAATCTTCACGAAGATTGGTGGGAGCAAGGGGCACATCAATATAACTTTCTATTATAGGATTTTGGCCACTAGCTACATATAACCAGAGAACCACCGCTAACAACAGAGAAATTAGTTTAACATCCAGATTTTTTAAGCACCAACTTTTAAAATTTTTCACTTACTTGCCTTTCTTGGGGGCCAAAAATTATATTCAGAAACTACTTTGGGTTTATATAAGTGAACTAACATTTTTTTAAGCCCCTGAGGTTCTAAGGGGCGAGTGATCTTTCCATCTAAAGTAATGGAAACATTTCCGGTTTCTTCGGAAACAATGATTGCTATAGCATCGGTCTGCTCACTTAAACCCAGGGCCGCTCTATGACGAGTACCTAAGGATTTATTAATATCTTTTCTTTCGCTTAAAGGCAAAATACAATTCGCTCCCATTATTTTATCCCCTCTGATAATTACTGCTCCATCATGAAGAGGTGAATCAGGTATAAAAATAGTATAGAGTAACTCGGGAGAAAACTCGCTGTTCAAAATTATACCGGTCTCTAAGATATCATTTAAACCCACCTCTCTCTCCAAGACTATTAAAGCTCCCTTACGTTTGTTAGAAAGCATTGGGATCACCATAACTAAACCATTGATCAATTGTTCAATCTTTTTATTATCTTCTCGGTGTAGAAAAGAAGGGTTAGGCAAAAAGCCTCTCTTCCCCATCTTTAATAATCCCCGCCTTATTTCCGGTTGGAATATTACGGGCAAGGCTACAACCAGCATAGCCATAGCTCCTTTTAAAAGCCAGCCAATAGCCCGTAACCCTATTTGATCAGCAATAAAAGAAAAAATAAAAAGGATAATTAATCCTTTTATTAATTGGACTGCGGGGGTATCTTTTATCAATAAGATAATATGATATAGCAAAAATGCTATAACCAATATATCCACAATATCTAAAAGACGGAACGAAATAGCCACACCAACCTCCCTTTTCTCTACTTATTAATCCACCTTAATCATTATAAAATTATTTTTTCTTATAATCAATTATATCTTACAAAAGTAGAGCCAGTACTGCCTTTTGAGCGTGCAATCTGTTTTCTGCTTGATCCACTACTACCGAGTTAGGACCGTCTATAACCTCATCGGTTATCTCTTCCCCCCGATGAGCCGGAAGACAATGTAAAATTATTACCTCCTCTTTGGCTTTACTTATTAAATCTTGATTTACCTGATAAGGTCTAAAGCTCTTTTTTCTAATATCTCTTTCCCCCTCAAACCCCATACTCGTCCAAACATCAGTGTAGATTATATCAGCTCCTTCCACTGCTTCTTCTGGATTATGGATAACTTCTATTTTAGTACCTATTTTTTGGGCATCAATTTGTGCTTTTTTTACAATCTCACCTTTAGGTTTATAACCAGGAGGAGTAGCCAAAACCAGGTTCAAACCTACCTTAGCTGACCCAAATATCAGAGAGTGAGCTACATTATTACCATCTCCAATATAGGCTAACTTAAGGCCTGCTAACCTACCTTTCTTTTCCTTAATGGTCAATAAATCACCTAATACCTGACAGGGATGGGAAAGGTCAGACAAACCATTGATGACCGGCACTGAAGAATACTTGGCCAGCTCCAATATTATATCGTGACTAAAAGTTCTAGCCATAATCCCATTTACATAACGAGCTATTACCCGAGCAATATCCTTGGTAGCCTCTCTCTCTCCTAATTTTATATCCTCGGGCCCCAAATATATCGCTTCCCCTCCTAATTGCAGCATCCCTATTTCAAAGGACATTCTAGTTCTAAGGGAAGGCTTTTGGAAGATCATTCCTAAAATCTTCCCCTGTAAAATCGGCTGGCTTTCGCCAGCATAATATCTTAACTTAATAATTTCTGCAGTTTCTAATATTTGAGCAATTTCTTCACTGCTTAAATCATCTAGCGAGATCAAATTTTTCCCCTTCATATTAATGGCCATAATGATTAATTTTCCTCCTTATAAAAACATTTATTTATATATTTAGAAGTAGAGGCAGAAAGCAAGGCGGGATAGTTTAATTTAAACTCTACTTCATCACCTATAGTTATCTTTTCCTTAAAATCAGTAACATCTATAATCAAGTGGTCGCTACTAGCCGCTATTATTTTTATCCCTGGTTTAATGGGTATCAAGCTATTAATATCCACATCTTGTTTCCCTAAAGCTAAAATAGCTCTTTTTCTTAAGCCTAAATCTAGAAAGACCGGAATTTCTCCAAAGGCATCACGGCCAATTTCTCCCTGCGGTAAAGAAGGTTTTAGTTTAATCTCGATAACCTCTGCACTTAAGGTAAAGGTATCTTGATAGGTTCCTGTTATATTACGGGACCGGGCATCATCTTGACCAAGTAGAATACCTACTCCTATCCTTAGCTGATTTATTCTTTTAGGCATTAGGTCATCCTCTAATAATTTTAGCCCGCTGGTATTTCCTCCAGATATTACTTCTAAAACAATACCGCAATATCGTTCTATTTCTTCTGCTAATTCCGCTAATTTTTCCATATTTTTCGGGGAAGGCATTACTCCCCCTATGCAACCAAAGTTTGCACCGATTCCCATTAGTTTAATACCTGGTAACTTGATAATTTTTTCTACCGTCGTTAATATATCTTCAGGCATTATTCCTTCCCTTAGATCTCCTAGCTCTATCATCAACACTATTCTATGAATAAGATCGTTTTTCCAAGCCTCTCGGGATAACGATTCTATAACCGCTATTTCAGAGTTTAAACTAATATCAGCCCATTTTATTACCTCAGGAACCTCGCTTAACATAGGGGTTCTGACTAACATCATTTCTGCCTTGATCCCTGCTCTTTTCAAATTCTGAATATTCTTAATTCGAGAATCACCTAGGATTTCTATTCCTCCCTCCATCATCGCCTGGGCTACATCCGGAATGGCACTACAACCTTTAGTAATTCCTACCACCTCAACTAGATGCTGAGAGCATAGATTTTTAATATGTTCTGAATTCTTTTTAATTTTATATAAATTAATATTCAATTTTGGATTAGCCTTCAATTAATTCCTCTTTTCCTCTACCTCTTGTAAGATAAAATTATAAACCCTCCAGAACCTCTAAAAAGCGTATAAAAATAAAAGGAAGTAACCAAAAATGTATTTTGCGGAGACCACCAAGTTAATCCTAACCTACTGCAACAATGTATATGATTGTAACCCAAAAAGTCCAATTTTAATATAAATTATATCAAACTACGTTATATAATGCTTTTTAATATTAAGTAGCCATATATATGGTGTTATTGAAAATAATTTTACGCTTATTAGAGAATAATCATATATATTAAAATCTACAAAAATTTACTGCCCTAAAACAAAAAAGAGAAAGGCTCACTACTACCATAAACCTTTCTCTTTCTAATTTAATAAGGAAATTATCTCTTAGAGAATTGGTACCGAGCTCGTGCTCCCCTTTGACCGTATTTTTTCCTTTCTTTCATTCTTGCATCTCGGGTTAGCAGGCCTTCTTTTTTTAAAACCAATCTTAATTCAGGATCATATTGCAGAAGAGCTCTCGCAATTCCATGTTGTATTGCTCCTGCTTGCCCCATTATCCCTCCTCCTTCAACTTCAGCCACCACATCTATCTCGGCTCTTTTGTTCACCACATTTAATGGTTTCTCTACAATGTTTAATAAAAGAGCTCGTTTAAAGTAATTATCTACAGTTCTACTATTAATTTTTATGTCCCCTTTGCCGGATGTTACCCATACTCTGGCAACGGAGGTTTTTCTTCTTCCTGTACCATAAGCTTTTGCCTGTGCCAAACTTTTGACCTCCCTTCTTAATATTTAATCAATTTTTTCTAACTTTTGGGCTTGGTGAGGATGTTCCTCTCCTGGATAAATTTTCAACTTTTTTATTGTTGCTCTACCTAATTTATTATGGGGAAGCATCCCTTGAACCGCCTTTTTTATAACTAATTCCGGTTTTTTCTGCATTAATACTTCTAAAGTAGTACTCTTTAATCCTCCAGGATAACCCGTATGATAGCGGTATACCTTCCCTTTAAGTTTATTACCAGTAACTTTTATCTTTTCCGCATTTATGATTACTACATAGTCACCTAAATCCATAGAAGGGGTATAGTTAGGTTTGTTTTTGCCCCTTAGGATAGAAGCTACTTGCGTAGCCAATCTACCTAATACTTTTCCTTCTGCATCAACTAGATACCATTTTTTATTAATGGTATCCTCTTTTTTTGCACTATAAGTATTCACTTTATTCCTCCCTGCCAAACAAATTAAAACACCAAGAGTTAGATATTTAAGATAACCTTTAACTTAAAAGAACTTTACAAATTCTAATATAATCGAAACACTATGTCAAGTTAAATTAGCATATCATGAATAGTATATAGCAATAAATATCGCACCCGCATAGCGGGTGGCTTTAAGAAGCCTCTATAAGAGGCTTAACATTTTAAGAGCTATTTTTCTCTGTTCTTTTCTATAGATCTATATCAGGGCTTAAGGAAAGATTATTTCAGTCAGCACATCTTAATCTTTATGGTAAAACCATTTTATTTAACCATGACCACCTTCTAAGAAGGTGGTTTTTTATGGTTAAATAAAATGAAAACTACAAAACTATATTTGTATCTCATGTATATAGTTGGTTAGTCAATTCACTATTTAATTAGTTACTTGGTTAGCCAGTTAACCAACTGGCAAATAAGGTAACTGCTTGCTAACTAAATACCAACCACTATTCACTAACGAATAACGACTATTCAATATTTAACCTGCATCAAAAAAAGTCCTCTTGCCGGAACAACTTTTCCCGCCATTTTTCTGTCTTTGGCTTCTAATATTTTTTTTACTTCTAAATAATCAATCTTGTTGTACCCTACCTCTAATAAGGTTCCCACCATCGTCCGAACCATTTTGTATAAAAAGGAATTTGCCTCAAAGTGAAAACATATTATATCCCCTTTCTTGATTAATTGTACTTCTTTAATAATCCTCACTGGATTTCTAATGTTACTTCCGGTACAGGTAAAAGAAGAAAAATCATGCTCTCCTAGCAATAAATTAATTGCCTTTTCCATTTTTATTAAATCAATCTTTTTATAGATGCTATAGGTATAATTCCTCAATAAAATGGGGATATAATAATTATTTTTATAATTATCAAAGATATAATAATGATAAACTTTACTTAAGGCATCATAACGGGCATGAAAACTTTCTTCTACCCCCTCCGCTTTTTTAATTCTAATATCCAGAGGTAGTAAACGATTAAGGATTAAAGGTATTTTTTCCAAAGGAATTTTAGTACAGCAAGTTTTAAAATTTGCCACTTGTCCCAGGGCATGTACGCCAGCATCAGTTCTACCCGAACCATATAAGATTATCTTTTCCTGAGTAATTTGGGAAATTTTTTCCTCTAAGATTTCCTGGACACTGGGCAAACCTTTCTGTTTTTGCCAACCATAATATCGGGTTCCTTCGTATTCTATAGTAAGTTTTATATTAATCATAATTAGTATATAGCCGTTAGTGAATAGTCTTTAGTATTTAGTTAGCAAGCGGCTACCTTATTTGCCAGTTAGTTATCCAGTTATCCATTTCGCCAGTTTACTAATTAACTGGGTAACTGGCAAGCTGGTTAACCAAAAGTAATTAACTAACTAGTAAACTGGCTAACTAGGTAACTGAATATAATATACGAGATACAAGATACGTATAGTCTTGCGCTTTTTGTTTTTCGTTATATTATACGGCATATAGTTAAGTATAATATACGATTCACGAGACTAGTCCCTGTGAAAACGGCAAACGGGGATATGAGATACAAATTTCAAAACATTATACTCGTCACAAAAGTAATAATAATAGTGAATGCAAAGGTCAAGATATCAGTTTTTCTAATTTTTAGTTCTCTATAGTTAGTTCTGCCTTCTCCTCCTCGATAGCACCTTGCTTCCATAGCAATCGCTAATTCATCCGCCCGTCGAAAGGCATTGACAAATAAAGGTATCAAAAGGGGGATTAAACTTTTAGCCCTCTCGAAAATATTGCCGCTATCAAAATCTGCTCCCCGAGATATCTGCGCCTTCATTATTTTTTCGGTCTCTTCCAATAAGGTGGGAATAAATCTCAAGGCAATAGTCATCATCATAGCAATTTCATGGGCAGGTATACCCATAAATCTAAAAAAAGATAATAACCTTTCTATGCCATCGGTTAAAGATATAGGAGAGGTAGTGAGGGTAAGCAAATAAGTAACTAAAATCAAAATAAACAAGCGAAAAGAAATAAGCAAACCATTAATTAATCCTTCCTTAGTTATTTTTAAAAAACTTACCTGATAAAGCACCTCTCCTTCGGTCATAAAAAGGTGGATTATTAAAGTAAATATGATAATAAAGAGGATATTGCGTAATCCTTGAAAAATAAACTTAGGATGTATTTGAGAAATAATGATACCCCCGAGGGTAAAAGAACATAAAATTAAATACCCCCAAAACTGGGTGATAAGAAATAAACTGATAATCATCACTAAACAGCTCAATATTTTTACCCGAGGATCTAAATTATGAATTAATGAATCACGAGGGATGTATTGTCCAAAACTAATATTTCTTGATATTTTCATCCTAATTTTTCATTCCCGTAATTTTTATTTCCTGCTGACGGTTGGGCTTTTCATTCGGCTTAAAATTTCTTTCGCTGCCTCGTCTACAGTCAGTACCCCTGTGTATACCTTTTTTCCTCTTTCCTTTAATTCGTACATACACTGGGTTACTTGAGGGAGGCCTAATCCCACTTGTAATAAATCATTGGCATGATTGGCAAAGATATCTCGAGGAGAACTATCCATAATTATTTCTCCTTTATGCATTACTAAAAGGCGATCTACCATTTCGGCAATTTTCTCCATATTATGGGATACTAATACTATGGTGATACCAAAATTATTATGAATAGCCTTAATTTCCGATAATATTTTATTTCTACTCTGAGGGTCAAGATTAGCTGTGGGTTCATCCAAAACTAACATCTCCGGTCTAATGGATAATATACTGGCTAAAGCTACTCGGCGCATTTCTCCCCCACTTAGAGAGAAAGGGGAGCGCTCGGCGTAAAGATTATAGTCAAGATCCACCATTTTTAGAGCTTCACGGACCCTATTTTCAATCTTATCTTCGGGTAAACCAAATTTTTTAGGTCCAAAAGCAACTTCTTTATATACCGTCTCTTCGAATAACTGGTTTTCGGGATATTGAAACACTAAACCTACCTTACGTCTTATTGATTTAAGATCAATCCCCTTTTTACTGGTATCTATCCCTTCTACATATACTTTTCCAGAAGTAGGAGTAAGCAATCCATTAAAATGTTGGATTAGAGTGGTTTTGCCACAACCAGTATGACCAATTAAGCCAATAAATTCACCTTTTTGAATTTCTAAATTAATATTTTTGAGGGCTTTAGTTTCAAAGGGCATATCTATATTATAAGTATAGTATACCTCATCTAAATGTATAAACATAACTGCTTCACTATCTCCTCAATCTTCAAAGTAGAAGGAGAAATATCCAATCCATTTTTATTTAGTTTTATAGCTAATTCAGTTATCTGAGGAATATCTAAACCTAGATTTCTTAAAATATCGACTTGAAGAAAAATATCTTGGGGTCTCCCCCTTAAGGCAATTCTCCCTCTATCTAAAACTACTACCTGGTCAAATTCTGCGGCCTCTTCCATTAAATGAGTTATATAAATTATCGTAATATTTTCTTCTCTATTCAATTTTTTAACCATATGCAACACTTCTTTTCGTCCGCGAGGGTCAAGCATGGCAGTAGGTTCATCTAATACCATAAAGGAAGAACGCAGGGCAATTACTCCGGCTATAGCTACCTTTTGCTTTTGCCCTCCCGATAGTAAATGAGGTTCACATTTTTTATATTCTTCCATTTCTACTACCCGCAAGGCCCAATCTACTCTCTCTTGCATTACCTTTCTGCTGAGTCCAATATTTTCTAAACCAAAGGCTACATCATCTTCTACCGTAGTAGCTACAATTTGATTATCAGGATTTTGAAAAACCATCCCTACTTCTTGTCTTATCTTCCACACATTATCTGGGTCTTTGGTGTTCATTCCGTTTACCCAAACATCTCCCGAGGTAGGAAGCAATAAACAATTTAAATGTCGCGCTAAAGTGGATTTCCCCGAACCGTTAGCGCCTATAATAGAAATAAAGTCTCCTTTTTTTATTTCTAAATTTACCTTGTCTAAGGCTATTATTTCGTCCCTTTGGTTTTGATTATTATAAAAGTGAGATAAATTTTCTATCTCTATCAAAGTACTCCTCACTCATTCGTCTTTCACTACATACATAAGGGGGTTACCCCCCCCGCCACTTAAACCGCCCTTCTATAGTTTTTGTTTATTTTTTGTCTAATTGTAATAAAAGCATTGAAGCGGAGGCAAGTTGAAGAGGTTTTCGGGGGGATTCCTGGAAGGTCTCGTCTACCAACTAACTTCTAATTTTTGAAAAAAACAATTTTCGCCTATTTCCAGCTATCTTTTCACCTCCTACCTACTCCACAAACTCAATTATCGCTAAAGGTGCAGAATCGCCTTTACGATAGCCGGCCTTCACTATTCTGGTGTAGCCTCCATTTCTCTCTAGAAATTTTGGGGTAATCTCTTCAAATAACCTTTTAGAAGCCTTTTTATTTCTTATTGCCTTTTGTACTTCTCTCTGGGCATGCAAATTATTATGTTTGGCTATAGTTATTAATTTTTCCAGATACTTTTGAACTTCCTTAGCTTTGGCATAAGTGGTTTCAATTTTTTTATGATCAATAAGAGAAATAGACAAATTAGCTAATAATAAGTCTCTATAACTGCTATTTCTACCTAATTTTCCTTTTATTTTTTTATGTCTCATCCTACTAAATAATCCTCCTACTGGTACTTTCTTCCCCTAAAGTAAATCCTAATTTACTTATTTTTTCATATATTTCGTCCAAAGATTTTTTACCTAAATTTTTTATTTTCATAACCTCTTCCGGAGAATGCTTAATTAAATCTCCCAGGGTATTTATACCTGACTTTTTTAAACAATTATACGAGCGAACAGAAAAATCTAATTCCTCTATAGCTTTATTCAAAAATTTATCCTTTTCGCTCTGCTCTTTTTCTTCTTCCGGTAGTAATTCTTCTTCTGTCGATTCTGTAGTATCTGAAGAAGAAAATTGGCTGAATACTTTAAAATATTTGATCAGCATATTTGCTGATTTACTCAAAGCTTCATCGGGCAAAATACCTTTATTGGTAAATATTTCTAAAGTCAATTTCTCATAGTTGGAAAGTTGACTCAGGCTTGAATCTTTCACATTATATCCTACCTTTTTAATGGGCGAAAAAAATGAATCTATAAAGATAGTATCTACTGACTGATTTGCCTTCTTATTTTCTTCGGCAGTTACATAACCCACCCCTTTTTCTATAAATATCTCCATATTTAATTTAGCATCTTCGCTTAATGTAGCGATAATCAGGTCTGGATTGAGTATTTCCACATTAATATTAGGAATAATATCTGCAGCGGTTACTGTCTTTTTTCCTTTTGCCTTTAATTTTAAGATTTGAGGCTCTTCCGAGTAAGTTTTCACTGACAATTCTTTAATATTTAAAATTATTTCTATTATATCTTCCTTTATTCCTGGTATAGTAGCATATTCATGAGTAATGCCTTCGATCTTAACCGCAGTTGCTGCTGCCCCAGGGATAGAAGATAACAATACTCTTCTAAGAGAATTACCTAAAGTTATACCATAGCCCTTTTCTAAAGGCTCAATAATAAATTTACCATAACTATCCGATAATTCTTCGGCTTTAATCTTTATATTGTTAACGTCCATTACTCTTAATACTCTCCTTTTTTAGGCGTAGAGATCTTTAAATTTTAACGAGAATAATACTCCACTACTAATTTTTCATCCACTGGTAAATTTAATTCTTCTTTGGAAGGAAATCTTAAAACTTTAGCCCTCAGGTTCTCAGGATCAAATTCTAACCAGGAGGGGACATTAAGCTCTATTTTACCTTCTTTAATTTCTTTGAACTCCATAATGTTCTTACTCTTTTCTTTGATCTCTATAACGTCATTAACTTTGAGCTGGTAAGAAGGTATATTTACTGGTCTTCCATTAACCAATATATGTGAATGTAAAATCAATTGTCGGGAATGACCTCTCGATTTAGTTATACCAGAGCGGTAAACTACATTATCTAATCTTCTCTCCAATAGCTCTAACAAATTTTCACCAGTAATCCCTTTCTTCCTTTCCGCTTTTTGAAAATAATTTTTAAATTGGCCTTCGAGTAGTCCGTAGTATTTTTTCATCTTCTGTTTCTCTCTTAATCTTATCCCGTAAGTGGAAAGCTTCCTAACTCTGGTGGTTTTTCCCCCCTTGCCTGGTAAAGAGGCGCCTCTTTCGAGAGCACATTTATTGGTATAACATCTATCTCCTTTTAAAAATAGTTTTGCCTCTTCTCTCCGACATAATTTACAAACTGCTCTCGTATATCTTGCCATAGGTAATTAATACCTCCTTATTTTTTAAAACTTTATAATAGAAAAAATAAATTTGAATTATTTAACTACTTTAATATTTAATTAATTGGCTCTTTTAATACTAATAATTCATTTACTAATGCTCCGTTAACTAGGGTAAGATAGTTATGAGATTGCTTCGCTAGCGCTCGCCATGATATTTTTATTTGGTCATGGCAAGGGAGCAGGACAACCGAAGTAATCTCCAGAAATATAACCTATTTTATTTAACCGGGCACTAATTTATATTCTCCTCTGTTTAGGGGGTCTGCAACCATTATGAGGAATAGGCGTAACATCTTTAATCATATTCACTTTTAACCCCACTGTTTGCAAAGATCTAATGGCTGTTTCTCTACCAGGGCCAGGTCCTTTTACAAAAACATCTATCTCCCTCATCCCTTGGTCCATAGCTTTTTTAGCCACCGCCTCCGCCGCCATTTGGGCAGCAAAGGAAGTACTCTTTTTGCTCCCCTTATAACCTACATTACCTGCACTTGACCAGGCAATTACATTGCCTTCTTTGTCGGTAATGGAAACTATGGTATTATTAAAAGTTGACTGGATATGGGCTACCCCATTAGTTATATCTTTTCTAACTTTTTTCTTAATCTTTTTTACCTTTTTTTTATCTGTCAATTAAATCCTTCTCCCTTCTTTAGAATTATGCAGTCTTTTTTCCTCTTGCTCCTACCGTTCTCCTAGGGCCTTTTCTAGTCCTGGCATTCGTTTTAGTTCTCTGTCCTCTTACCGGCAATCCTCTTCGATGTCTTAGACCGCGGTATGAACCTATGTCTATAAGCCTTTTAATTGAGGCGGCAACCTCGCTTCGGAGTTCTCCTTCTACCTTGTATTTTTTATCAATGACCTCTTTTATCTTATTTATTTCATCCTCGGTCAAATCTTTAACTCGAGTATCTGGGTTAACTCCTGTTTCCCTTAGTATCGCCTGGGCACTGGTAAGACCTATTCCATAAATATAGGTTAAGGCAATTTCTATCCTTTTATTTTTCGGTAAGTCTACTCCCGTAATTCTCGCCATATATTTATATTCCCTCCTTCAAGATTATTTTCCCTGCCTTTGTTTATGTTTTGGATTATCGCAAATTACTCTTACTTTACCTTTTCTCTTAACTATTTTACATTTCGCACAAATTCTTCTAACTGATGACCTTACTTTCATATTTTATTCCCTCCGTAGTTATATGGGCATATCTCATTGTTTACACCTCGTCTCCTATTATTTAGGATATTACAGCTACAGCGTCGAAATGCGTAACGCTTTTTTACTGCTGGATACAATTTCGCCAGACTTAATCCCCCGAGAACGAGAAAAGAAGATACGAGCTACTACTATAATTCACAATCTATAATCTATATACAATTCTGCCCTGGGTTAAATCATAAGGTGATATTTCCACCTTTACTCTATCTCCTGGCAAAATTCTAATAAAATGCATTCTAATCTTACCAGAAATGTGAGCTAATATTTCACAGCCATTTTCTAATTCTACACGAAAAGTAGCATTCGGTAAAGCTTGTACAACTTTCCCTTGCATTTCTATATACTTTTCCTTAGCCATTAACTTTTCCTCCCTACAACACAGCTAGGGTTTCCATTTTTCTCTATATTATTAATTAATAAATAATTGGCTATCAAATCTCCAAATTTTCTCAGTCAAGAGCGAAGGGTTAATATTTCATTACCATTAGTAGTGATAGCTATGGTATGTTCAAAATGCGCTGACCAGCTTCCATCTTCAGTTACTACAGTCCACCCATTATCAGTAATTTTGGTTTGATAATTACCCATATTTACCATCGGTTCAATGGCCAACACCATTCCTTCTCTCAATATTATACCAGTATGGGGAATACCATAATTAGGGATCTGAGGATCTTCGTGGAGATTAAGCCCTACACCATGACCTACATACTCTCTCACTACTGAAAAATTTTCTCTTTCCACTGTTTCTTGAATAGCATAAGAAACATCTCCTAAACGATTACCCGGCTTTGTCTTTTCTATCCCCCTAAATAACGACTTTTCGGTTACTATTAAGAGCTTTTGAATTTTTGGGTCTACTTTCCCTACCGGAATTGTCGCCGCCGTGTCACCAAAATACCCTTCTAAATTGGTTCCCAAGTCTATACTTACAATATCCCCTTCCCTTATTCTTCTCTCACTGGGAAAGCCATGAACCACCTCTTCATTGATGGAGACGCAGATAGAGTAGGGAAATTCACTGCCCCTTGTCCCATAGCCTTTAAAGGCAGGTCTTGCTCCATGTTTAGTTATAAAATCCTCCGCAATTCTATCCAGTTCTAAAGTAGTAGTTCCTTCTTTAACCTTTTCTAATACCTCTTTTAAAGCCTCTGCCGCTAGTTTACAACTAGCCCGAATATATTTAATTTCTTCCTCAGACTTTATTATGACCACTTTATTTATTTTTTCTCTTCCTTTTGGAGTAACTTCTTATTTAAAAAACTTTTAATTTCTAAAAAAGCCTGCTCGCTGGAGTTGGCATTTACTACGGTTAATAAATTTTTTTTCTGATAATATTCTTTTAGTGGCAAGGTTTGTTCAGAGAATACCTGTAACCTATTTTTTATGGTCTCCTCTCTATCATCTTCTCTTTGGTATAATTCTCCTCCACAAAGATCACAGGTGTTCTCTCTTTGAAGCGGATTAAATAACAGGTTATAGTTTGTACCACATTTTTTACATACTCGGCGATTAGTTAATCTCTCTATTATCTCCTTAAAAGATATTTCAAAATAGAATACCTGGTCAATAGTTTCATTAAGTTCGTCTAAAAACCTTGCTTGTTCTAGATTTCGAGGAAAACCATCAAGAATATAGCCTTTTTCACTATCTTTTTTCTTTATTCTCTCTTTTATTACTTCCAAAATAATATGATCGGGTACTAATTCTCCTTTGCTAGTAATTTCCTTAATCTCTTCACCTAACTTAGTTTTTCTATTAATTTCTTCTCTTAATATAACGCCCGTGGAAATTACTGGCATTTTAAATTCTTCTCGGAGTTTTTTAGCTACTGTCCCCTTCCCTCCGCCAGGAGGGCCTAATAAGATTAATTTCATAACCTTCTCCTTATTTTTAAAATCACTCCTCTGTTTTTAGTTAATTAACTTAATAAGTAGCTACTAACTGATTAAATTAGTTTTGAAAACTACTTTTTAATAAATCCCTCATAATGTCTCATTAACAGATGTGATTCAATCTGTTGAACCGTTTCTAAAGCCACTCCTACCATAATTAATATAGAGGTCCCTCCAAAATAAAAAGTGGTAATGCCAGTAACTTTTATTAAAAGGTCAGGGAGGATAGCGATTATGGCTAAGAATATCGCTCCACTTAAAGTAACCCGAGTCATTATATGATCAATATAATTGGCAGTACTTATTCCTGGCCTTATCCCAGGAATAAATCCCCCATATTTTTTTATATTATCCGCTATATCAGCTGGATTGAAAGTAAGTGCCGTATAAAAGAAAGTAAATAATATTATCAATACCACATATAAAATTAGATATAAGGGTTCTCCGGGGGAAAGAGCTTCAGCTAAACTCTTCATAAAAGCTACATTTTGAAAAAATTGAGCTATAGTGGCAGGAAAAAGTAATATTGCTGAAGCAAATATTATAGGGATAACCCCCGCCTGATTTACGCGCAAAGGGATATGGGTTCCTTGCCCGCCATACATTCTCCGCCCTACTACTCTTTTGGCATATTGCACTGGTATTCTTCGCTGTCCTAGCTGAATGGCTACTACTCCTCCTATAATTAATACAAATATAGCTAGCAATCCTATTAAAGCGATGAGGCTAATTTCCCCAATTCTTACCAATCTAAAAGTTTGAATAATTTGAGTAGGAATGCGAGCAATAATCCCGATAAATATTATTATGGATATACCATTACCGATACCAAAATCGGTAATCTGCTCGCCTAACCACATTAAAAAACAAGTTCCCGCGGTGAGAGTAATTATCAATAAAAATCTATAACTTAGTCCCGAAATCATTAATATGCCCACGTTCTGCAGCCAAAAAGTTATCCCAAAAGCCTGAACTACCGCTAATAAAACAGTAAAATAACGAGTTATTCTATTAATTTTACCCCTTCCTTCTTCTCCTTCTTTAGACCATTGTTCTAAAATAGGAATCACGGATTGTAGAAGACTCATAATAATAGAGGCATTAATATACGGCATTATTCCTAAGGAAAAAATGGAGAAACGACTTAATGCTCCACCCGCAAAGAGATCAAAGAAACCCAATATCCCCCCTTGAGCAAATAAATTAGCCATTGCTTCTTTGTTTACACCCGGTAAAGGCAAATTACTTCCTAATCTAACTATTACTATCATACCGAGAGTAAAAAGTAATCTCTTCTTTAAGTCAGGAACCTTAAACAGGTTGCGTATGGTTTCTAACAATTATACCACCTCAATCTTCCCACCAGCTAATTCAATTTCTTTTATAGCCTGCTGGCTAAATTTATTAGCTCTAATGGTTAGTTTCGTAGTAAGCTTCCCCCGGGCCAATATTTTTACTCCATCTCCTGTTTTATCAATAATCCCTGCTTCTATAAGCTTTTGAGGGGTAACGGTATCCCCCTCTTCAAAAACATTTAATTCTTCAAGATTCACAATCTTAACCTTCTTCTTAAACACATTAGTAAAACCTCTTTTGGGTACTCTTCTACATAAAGGCATTTGGCCTCCTTCAAAGCCTGGTTTAACTCCCCCCCCTGAACGAGAATTTTGACCCTTCGACCCTCGACCCGAAGTAAAACCGTGGCCTGAACCACAACCTCTACCCATTCTTTTAGATTTTTTAACTGACTTTGGAGCTGGACTTAAATCATCTAACCTCACTCTCGGTCACCTCCCTTGCTTGAGGCGTTTTACTATATATTTCTAATATACTTTTACCTCTTAATTTTTCTATATTCTTAACACTTTTTAAACTCATAAGGCCATTCATGGTAGCTTTGGCAATATTTAAACTATTGCTACTTCCTAAGGATTTAGATAAGATATCCTGAAATCCCGCAGCTTCTAAAATTGTTCTAACTGAACTACCCGCAATTACCCCCGTCCCCGGAGATGCTGGTTTCATAATTACTGTAGCAGCTCCATAATGCCCAATAACTGTATAAGGTATGGTCCTTTTTTTCATTCTCACTTTTATTAAATTCTTTTTGGCTTTGGCTCCTCCTTTTCTAATGGCCTCAGAAACATCGTTAGCCTTTCCATACCCTATGCCGATAATTCCTTCACCATTTCCTACTACCACCAGGGCAGCAAAACCAAATCTTCTCCCACCTTTTACTACTTTACTTACTCTATTTACCGAAACAACTGTTTCGCTTAAATCCAGACCTTCAGGATTAATTTTTTGCACGTATTCACCTCCTCTCCTCAGAAATTTATATTCTCTTTTCTCACACTTTCAGCAAGTGCTTTTACTCTACCGTGGTATAAATATCCCCCCCGATCAAACACTACCTGTTCTATCCCCTTTTCCTTCAGCCTCTTAGCCAGTAAACTCCCTAACTGTTCAGCCGCTTTTATATTTCCACCGTATTTTATTCTATCTTTTATTCCCGGATCAAGAGTTGATGCTGCAAGTAATGTCCTACCTTCTTCATCATCGATTACTTGGGCGTAGATATGTTTTAAACTCCTATAAACACATAATCTCGGTCTTTCACTGTTGCCCCGGATTTTGTTACGGATCCTTCTATGTCTTTTTAATCTTGCTAATTTTTTATTTACTTCCACCAATAGGTTTATGCTCCTTTCTTTTAAATTAGGATATAGTCATTAGTAAATAGTGTCAAGAATTAGAATCTAGTATAGAGAAGGTATTAGGTATGCACGTCGGTCTAAGGACTATACACTATTTTAATAAAATATTTGATATTTTGTCTTGTTTAATTATTTTGCCCCCGTCTTCCCAACTTTTCTTTTCACTATTTCACCACTATATCTTATTCCTTTCCCCTTATAGGGGTTCGGTTTTCTATATTGCCTTATTTTTGCCGCGACTTCCCCCACCTCTTGTTTGTCAATCCCCTTTACTTTAATAATTTTTTGCTTTTCTACCTCAAATTCAATATTTTCAGGTGGATCTACTTTTATGGGTTGGGAATAGCCTATTTGAAGGACTAACTTGGCACCTTCCGTTGCTGCCCGATAACCCACCCCTTCGATTTCTAAAGTCTTTTCAAATCCTTCTGACACTCCTTTTACCATACCCTCTATTAAACTTCTACTCAGTCCATGTAAAGCTCGGTAAAACTTGCTTTCCGAGCGTCTAGAAACATATATTTTGCCTTCCTCTATTTTTACTTCGATACCGGGATGAATAGCCTTTTCTAAAGCCCCTTTCTTACCTATTATTTTTATTCTACGGTCATTTAAAAATTCAACCTTTACTCCCTCAGGAATAATTATGGGTTTTTTACCTATCCTGGACATACAAGCCTCCTCTTTCTTGAATTTTGGACATCGTATCACTGCTTTTTCTTCTTCAAAAGAAAAGTAACTAATACTCTGTTAACTAAGGTGAGATAGTTATGAGATTGCTTTGCTTGCGCTTGGCATGACCCTTTTATTTAGTCATGGCGAGGAAGCAGGGCGGCCAAAAAGCAATCTCAAAGAAATATAACCTATTTTATTTACCAAATATGACAAATTACTTCTCCACCGAGATGTCGCCTACTAGCTTCTTTACCGGTCATTATCCCCCTTGAAGTGGATAATATAGCAACCCCTAGTCCTCCTAGTACTTCAGGTATTTCATCTTTTTTAGCATAAACCCTTAAGCCTGGCTTACTAATTCTTTTAAGATTATTAATAGCCCCTTCTTTATTTAGATATTTTAAATAAATAATTAATTGGCCCTGCTTATTATCTTCTTTATATTTATAATCTTTAATAAATCCTTCATCTTTTAAGATACGAACTATTTCTAATTTTAGATTTGATGCAGGGACGGATAAAGAATTATGTCGCCTTTTATTGGCATTTCTTATTTGAGTTAATAACTCAGCCACCGGATCTGATATAACGCTCATAGATAATATCCTCCTCTCTTTCATGCTTTTACGGTGATTTTCTCTCTTTAGTACTCTGTAGAAGTTTTTACCAGCTTGACTTAATTACTCCTGGTAATTCCCCTTTGTGAGCCATTGTTCTAAAACATATTCTACATATGCCAAACTTTCTAAAATTACCTCTAGGCCTTCCACAAATACTACATCGAAACCGCTTTCTCACCTTATATTTGGGTTCCCTTTTTGCTTTTACTATTAGGGCTTTCCTTGCCACACTATTTCCTCCTTATAAATTTTTCTATATCTATTAAAAACACCAGAGGAGAGGGTTCTCTCTTCTAGGGTTCTCTTCTTACTTTTCTCCCAGTTTTATAGAAAAACCTTATTATTATTTTTGACTATTCTTAAGTTTTATCCTATCCTTTATATTATCCAAATGAATTATTGAATTATCTTTTAAAAGCCATCCCCATATATTCTAAAAGAGCTCTACCTTCTTCATCATTTTTAGCACTGGTTACAATAGTAATATCCATTCCTAAGGTATGAGTAACTTGGTCAAACTCTATTTCAGGGAAAATCAACTGCTCCTTTATTCCTATGGTATAATTCCCTCTTCCATCAAAAGAATCAGGAGGAACACCTCGAAAATCTCGAATTCGCGCAATGGCTATATTAATAAATTTATCTAAGAAGTCATACATGCGGTCATTACGTAAAGTTACTTTACAACCTACGGGCATACCTTTCCGTACCCCGAAATTAGAAATAGATTTTTTTGCTCTAGTGACAATAGGCTTTTGACCACTAATTAAGGCTAATTCCTTTACCGCTTCCTCCATGATTTTGGAATCCTTAGTAGAACTTCCTAAACCCATATTAATTACTACCTTATTTAATTTAGGCACTGCCATTATACTTTTATAATTAAATTTTTTCATCATTTCTGGCACAACTTGTTCAAAATATTTATCTTTCAAACGGGGCATAATTAACCTCCTAAACCTTATCTATTATTTCTCCGCATTTTTTGCATACCCTAACTCTTTTGCCTTCTTTAGTCCTTTCTCTTTTTATAGCAGTAGCTTGATTGCATTTGTTACAAATTAATTTAATATTTGAAATATGCAAGGGGCCTTCCTTTTTGACTATCCCTCCTTGGGGAACTTTTTGAGTAGGTTTGTTGTGTTTTCTTAGAAAATTCACCCCCTCAATTATTGCTTGCCTCTTATCAGGGAAAATGTCAACAATCTTCCCTTTCTTCCCCTTGTCATCCCCGCTTATGACTAATACATTATCCCCTTTTTTAAAACTCACTTTATCCCTCATACTATTGTCCCCCTTAACTTTATACCACTTCAGAAGCTAGGGATATTATTTTCATAAAATTCTTATTCCTTAATTCCCGAGCTACTGGTCCGAATATCCTCGTCCCTACCGGTTCATTTTGATTATTAATCACTACTGCTGCGTTATCATCGAAGCGAATATAAGAACCGTCTGCACGACCTAGCTCTTTTTTTGTCCTGACCACCACTGCCTTTACTACCTCTCCTTTTTTACAAGTCCCTCCTACTGCTGCTTCCTTAACTGAAGCCACAATGATATCTCCGATTTCTGCATATCTTCTTCGAGAACCGCCTAATACCCTTATACATTGTATTTCTTTTGCCCCTGAATTATCTGCCACAAACAGTCGAGTTTGCATTTGTATCATTTTTGCTACCCTCTTTCTATTATCTCTACTACTCGCCACCTTTTTCTTTTACTTAAGGGTCGAGTCTCGGCAATCTTTACTTTATCCCCTACTTTACAATTATTTTTTTCATCGTGAGCCATAAATTTTGATGATTTTTTAACCCGTTTTCCATAAAGAGGGTGTGGTACCAGGTATTGTACTTTTACTACTACACTTTTATCCATCTTATCGCTTATGACTTCGCCAACCTTCGTTTTTATTTCTCCCTTGGATAACATTTAATTCTCCTTTGTTGAAATCTTATTCTTATTTTCCCTTAATTCAACCTCTTTTAAGATGGTTTTTGCTCGAGCAATATTGCGCTTTACTTCTTTTATCCTCATCGGATTACCTAATTGTCCTGTTAGCGTTTGAAACTTTAAACTAAATAACTCCTCTTTAAAATCAACTATTTTTTTTTGAAGTTCCTCTACAGATAAATTCCTCAATTCATTTGCTTTCATTTATTTTATTCCACCACCTGTTCTTCTCTAGAAATAAATCGAGTTTTTATAGGTAGTTTATGAGCGGCTAAGCGCAGGGCTTCTTTGGCCAAGTCTTTATCTACCCCTCCCAATTCAAACAAAATTCTTCCCGGTTTCACTACCGCTACCCAATGATCTGGCGCCCCTTTCCCTTTGCCCATTCTAGTTTCTGCTGGTTTTTTAGTCACTGCTTTATCCGGGAATATTCTTATCCACACCTTTCCTCCCCTTTTCATGGCGTGATTGATACTAATTCTTGCTGCTTCAATTTGAGCACTAGTTATCCAACAAGGTTCTAACCCTTGCAAACCAAATTCACCAAAAGCAAGTAAATTCCCTTTGTTAGCACAGCCTTTTATCTTACCCCTTTGAGGTTTACGATACTTTGTCCTAGTTGGTTGTAGCATCTTTTTGCACCCTTTCTTCTACCCCTTGCTCTTCAAAATCCTCATTAACTACAACGTTAACCTTGGATTTTTGGTCTATTGCCTGCTGTAGTTTTGGTAATTTATTGTCTTGGGAAGGCAATACTTCTCCCCGAAAAATCCAGACTTTGACTCCAATCTTTCCGTAAGTAGTATTAGCTTCGGTAAATCCATAATCTATATCGGCTCTCAAAGTGTGGAGAGGCAATCTTCCCTCTAAATGCCATTCTGTTCTAGCTATTTCCGCACCACCTATTCTTCCCGAGCAAGATAACTTTATGCCTTCAGCTCCTGCTCTTATAGATCGACTTGCTGCCTGCTTCATAGTTCTTTTAACAGCACCTCTTTTTTCTAACTGTTCAGCAACCGTTTCAGCAACTAATTGAGCACTTAATTCAGGGGTTTTAACTTCGATAATTTTAATTTGTAAATCACCTTTTATAAACTTTGCTAATTCATTTTTTAATTTAGTTACTTCCGCTCCCTTTCTTCCAATAACGATCCCTGGCCGAGAACATTCAATAGTTATTCGTACCCGATCAGCAATGCGCTCAATCTCTATAGCCGATATACCCGCATGCTTTAAATAATCTTTAATAAATTTTCTTATCGAATAATCCTCGTATACATAGTTGGCATATCCCTTTTTAGCAAACCATCTAACCTCCCAGTCGCTTACAATTCCTAACCTTAATCCTTTGGGATGTACTTTTTGTCCCAATTATCTCTCCCCCTTTTTAGAGTCAACTATAATAGTAATATGGCTCGTTCTCTTTCTTATTCTATTGGCCCTCCCCATCGCTCTCGGTCTATACCTTTTCAAAGTAGGTCCTTCGTTTACAAAAGCCTCAGAAACATACAAATCTTCTACTTCTAAATTATGGTTATTTTGAGCATTATACATTGCTGATTTCAAAACCTTATAAACTATCTTAGCCGAACGATTAGGAAGATATTTTAATTCTAAAAGAGCTTCTCCGGCATCTTTACCCCGAATTATATCTATAGCCTGTCTTCCCTTACGAGCAGAGATTGGCAAATATTTCCCTTCTGCCTTTACACCCATCGCCTTCCTCCTAATTAATTAACCTTTTGCTGATTTATTTTAACCAATTTCTCCCAAATTAAAATAAATTTGTTTTACCTTTTTCTACTAATTTAATATGATCAACACTTTTTACTTTAATGCAGTCGATCTCTCTGTATGGGCTGCACCATGGCCCTTAAAAAATCGAGTAGGAGCAAACTCCCCTAGTTTATGACCTATCATATTCTCAGTAATATACACCGGTATGTGTTTTCTACCATTATAAACAGCAATAGTATGCCCCACCATTATAGGAAAAATGGTCGAACTTCTAGACCAAGTTTTAATTATAACTTTTTTCCTCTTTTGATTTAATTCTCGAATTTGTTCCAATAATTTTTCGTTGGCATAAGGTCCCTTTTTAAAAGATCTAGACATTTAAAAGCTACCTCCCTCCATTACGCCTTTTTTGTTCTTCTTTTAATGATATATTTATCTGAAGGTTTATTTTTTTTACGAGTACGATATCCTTTGGCTAATACCCCAGTAGGAGAACAGGGATGCCTCCCTCCTGAAGTTTTCCCTTCTCCTCCCCCTAAAGGATGATCAATAGGATTCATCGCTACACCTCGTACCGTTGGTCTTATCCCTAACCATCGTCCTTTGCCCGCTTTACCGTAGGATAAAATTCCATGAGTAAGATTGCTAACTTGCCCTATAGTAGCTCTACATTCTAAATTTATTAATCTTACTTCTCCCGAGGGTAACTTAATATGAGCGTAGTTACCCTCTTTCGCCATAAGTTGAGCTGTTGTCCCGGCAGACCGAACTAATTTCCCTCCTTGACCCGGATTTAACTCAATATTATGGATTAAAGTTCCTACCGGAATAGCCTTTAGAGGACTGGTATTTCCTTCTTTGATATCTGACTCTTTTCCGGAAATAATTATATCTCCTACCCTTAATTTTTCAGGGCATAGAATATATCTTTTTTCTCCATCAAAATATTTTAGAAGAGCAATCCGAGCTGAACGATTAGGATCATATTCAATGCTAGCCACTTTAGCGGGAATTCCCTCTTTATTTCTTTTAAAATCAATTATTCTATATTTTCTTTTATTCCCCCCTCCTTGATGTCTTACCGCTATTCTTCCTTGATTATTTCTCCCACCCTTCTTACTTATACCCTTGGTCAAAGACTTTTCAGGTTTCTCACTAGTTATTTCTTCAAAGGAGGGTACTGTCATAAATCTTCTACCTGGAGAGGTAGGTTTAAATTTTTTAATCTCTACCATTAGCTCTACACCTTTCTTGAGAAATTTATTTAATTCTAAATATTCTCTAATTCTTTAATCTTCTCGCCCGGTTTTAAGGTTATTATAGCTTTTTTCCAACGCGGGGTCTTACCAGTGTATCTACCTAATCTCTTCTTTTTCCCTGGCATCTTTATTAGGTTTACCTTAACTACTTTAGTCTTAAACTTTTCCTCGATTGCTTTTCCTACTTCAGAGCTATTAGCCTCCCAATCAACTTTAAATACGTACTTATTTTCTTCTTTTAAACGAACAGTCTTTTCCGAAATTATGGGGTACAATATTATATCTTTATCAGAAGGCATTATATTAAAACCTCCCTAATTTGATTTATTGCTTCTTTAGTAAATACTAACTCTCCGTGATTTAGAAGGTCATAGGCATTGAGCTTGTAAACTGGCATTACCTTTGCCCCTTCAATATTTCTTGTAGCCTGTTCTATAATCTTATCTTCTTTCTCGATAATTATTAAAGGTTTACGCCGGGCATTTAAATTTTTTAAAATTTCCGCCATTTCTTTGGTCTTATTTTTCTCCAATGATAACCTATCTAATACTATAATTTCTTTATTTTTCACTTTATCGGATAAAACTGATTTTAAAGCGGAAGTTTTCATCTTTTTAGGTAAAGAATAGGAATACTCTCGGGGGGTAGGCCCAAATACCACTCCCCCTCCTACCCAAAGAGGTGAACGATTAGAGCCGGCCCTCGCTCTTCCTGTCCCTTTCTGTCGCCAGGGCTTAGCTCCTCCCCCTCTTACCTCACCTCTGTTTTTGGTAGAAGCAGTTCCTCTTCTTTTTTCTGCTAAATGACGCTTTATAACCTGGTGAACTAGATATTTATTAATTTTAGCATTAAAAATATCTTCCTTTAGGGAAATCTCTCCAATTTCTTCTCCTTTAATATTATGTAAAGATATATCCATCATCATTAATCTCTCCTCTCCCTAAAAATTTGCTTTAGTTTTATGTTATACCGTCTTATTAATCGTTAGTATGGTCCCTTTTGCCCCTGGCACAGAACCTTTTAACAAAATCAAATTTCGTTCGCTATCTACTCTTACTACTTCTAAATTTTTAATTTTAACCTTATCTTCCCCCATATGCCCAGCTAATTTTTTCCCTTTAAATACTCGTTGCGCATCGGTAGCACCAAGAGAACCTACTGCTCTATGGTATTCTTTTTGCCCATGGGTCTTTGGTCCTCCTGCAAAATTATGTCTCTTTATCGCACCGGCGAATCCCTTCCCCTTGGATATTCCAGTGACGTTTACCCTCTCACCTTCTTGAAAAATATCAACTTTAATCTCTGTATCAGGAGATATGGTGTATATATCTTCTACTTTAAACTCCCGTAGATATTTTAAAGGTGCTATCTTTACTTTATTAAAATGACCCAATAAAGGTTTAGAAATTTTTTTCTTTTTTATCTCTTTAAACCCTAGTTGTACTGCCTTATAACCATCTTTCTCTTTATCCTTTAACTGTATCACCGGGCAGGGCCCTGCCAGAATCACCGTTACTGGAATAGAATCCCCTTTCTTATCAAATACTCTAGTCATCCCTAATTTTTCTCCCATTATTCCTATCGTCATTTGTTCTTTTTCACCTCCATCCCTACCTTCTACCTTCCCTTCATCCTTTTACTTATTCAAAAATAATCTAACTTGAAGCAAGAGAATTTCTTAGAAATTCTATCAGCTAAACAGATGAGTTAGAATTATTAATATTCTCTTATCTGTCTTTTATTCCAAAGTCTTTATCTCAATATCTACGCCAGAAGGTAAATCAAGATGCATTAATGCCTCTATAACTTTAGTAGAGGGTTCCAGAATATCTACTAATCTTTTATGAGTTCTAATTTCAAACTCTTCTCTTGACTTCTTGTCCACATGTGGTGAACGTAACACGCAATATCTATTTATCTCTGTAGGTAAAGGTACGGGACCAGAATACGTCCCCCCTATCCTTTTTACCGTTTCAATTATTTTTAAAATAGAGTTATCTAATATTCTATAATCATATGCTTGTATGCGAATTCTTATTTTTTGCATATATTGTTCATTTTACCTCCCGTTCTTGGTATCTCGTATCTCAGTACCGTTATCCCCTTCACCAGCTAACTGGTAAACTGGGTAACT
>DFYM01000037.1 GCA_002383355.1 Candidatus Immundihabitans aquiphilus
TTTTTTAGGAAGAACTTCCCAGAGCCGGTTATTTTCCATTTCTTCTAATTCTAAAAGTCGTTTAACTCTCTTTCTAATGGTATAAAAATTGGTTAAAGTTCCTCCTAACCAGCGGTAGTTTACATAGCACATCCCACATCTCTCTGCCTCACTTTTGATGGCTTCCTGGGCTTGCTTTTTGGTCCCCACAAATAATATATTTCCACCTTTACTGGCTATATCTCTTACAAAATTATAAGCCACGTCGATTAATTTTACTGTTTGTTGGAGATCAATAATATGTATATTATTCCTTTCAGTAAATATATAGGGCTTCATCCGGGGATCCCATCGTTTTAGCTGATGGCCAAAATGAACCCCCGCCTCTAACAAACTTTTCATCGAAACTACACTCATTTATCCTCCTCCATTTTTTTGTATTTTTTAGTTTCCTCTATCTTGATCTTGATATATCTTGATAGAGGTTCAAAAATCGGAAATTACTATAACATAATTTTTAGCCGAAATCAAGAATATATAATATATTGGTAATATTTGCCAACTTAGCTAAGTTAGAAACTCCCAAAACTATAAAATATATCTCCTTAAGTCTTCGCTTTTCAGAATATCTTGTAATTTTCTCCTCACGTACTCCCGGTCAATAGTAATATCCTTTTCTCCCCAATCAGGGGCATTAAAGGAAATTTCCTCTAATACCTTTTCTAATATTGTATAAAGCCTTCTAGCCCCTATATTTTCTGTATTCTCATTGACCATAAAGGCAATTTCTGCGATTTCAGCTATAGCATCTTCTTTAAAATTTATCTTCACCCCTTCTGTTTTTAGTAAGGATACATACTGTTTAATTAGGGAATTATGAGGTTCAATTAATATCCTTTTTAAATCTTCTTTGCTTAAGCTGTTCAGTTCGACCCGGATAGGAAATCTCCCTTGCAGTTCGGGAATAAGATCGGAAGGTCTAGAGACCGTAAATGCCCCTGCCGCAATAAAGAGCATGTGATCGGTCTTTACTGCCCCATATTTAGTCATCACTGTAGATCCCTCTATAAGAGGTAAAATATCTCTTTGCACTCCACTCCGAGAAACATCCGGTCCATACGTCTTTTCTTGTTGCGCAATCTTATCTATTTCATCAATAAAAACAATCCCCAGATTCTCTGCCCTATTAAGAGCAGTCCTGATTACTTCATCCATATCTATTAACTTTTGAGTTTCACTATACATTAAAACCTTTCGAGCCTCAGCAATGGTCACTTTTTGTCTTTTCTTTTGGGGAGGGAACATCTTACCCAAAACCTCTCTAAAATTAATACCTAGATCTTCCATACCTAAATTAGAAAAAATTCCTACAGTTTGGGGGAGATTTTCTTCTACCTCAATCTCGATTATTCTATTTTCCAACTCACCTTTTTGTAGTTTTTCTTGAAGTTTTTTCCTTGTATTTCCCCATCTTTCTTTTCTTTCATCTTTTTCTTCCAAGACCACCGAGAGTCCTTCTTTTTTTTCGCCTTCTCCATAACCAGAATCATCGAATAAGCTTTCTCTTTCTCTCTCCTCTTTTTTTTCACCTAAGGGTAACAAAGAATCAAGTATTTTTTCCTCTACCATTTCTTTTGCCTTATCCTTTACCTTCTCCGACCATTCTTTCCGGGCTGATTGGATACTTACCTCCGTTAAGTCTCTAATTATAGACTCTACATCCCTTCCCACATAGCCTACTTCAGTATATTTAGTAGCCTCAACTTTTATAAAAGGAGCGTTAACCAATTTGGATAATCTTCTCGCAATTTCTGTTTTCCCTACACCCGTGGGGCCTATCATGATTATATTTTTAGGAGTAACTTCATCTATCAGTTCGGGGGGCAATTTCCTTCTTCTAATTCTATTTCTTAAAGCTATAGCTACTGCTTTCTTAGCACTATCCTGTCCCACTATATATTTGTCCAGTTCAGCCACGATTTGTGAGGGAGTTAAATCATCAACCAAAGCTTAATGGCCTCCTTCCTTATAATTTCTCTACCAAAACTTCATCATTAGTATAAATACAGATTGAGGAAGCAATCTTTAGAGATTCCAAAGCTATCTCATAAGCCGATAAATTAGAGAACTTAGTCAAAGCCCTAGCTGCTGCTAGAGCATAGGGTCCTCCCGACCCAATAGCCACAATATTATCGTCAGGTTCTATTATATCACCGGTCCCTGAAACTACAAACATATTTTTTTTATCGGCTACAATCAATATTGCCTCTAATTTACGTAAAATTTTATCCGTCCTCCATTCCTTAGCCAAGGAAACAACTGCCTTAGTTAAATTGCCTTGAAACTCATTTAATTTTTTTTCAAATTTTTCAAAAAGGGTAAGAGCATCTGCACTTGTCCCCGCAAAACCGGATAAAACTTGGCCTTCATAAAGTTTTCTAATCTTTTTTGTATGGTTTTTTATAATGGTATTATTACCCATAGTTATCTGGCCATCACCAGCAATAGCTACCTCATCATTATGCTTTATAGCTAAAATTGTTGTGCCCTTAAACATCTTATTTCTCAACTCCCCTCTTAAGATTTAAATTTATTTTATTTTAACTATTTTAATTTATAGAAACAAATTGTTTATGAACGGGGATGCGATTTATCATAAATTTCTTTTAAATGTTCTTTGGTAATATGAGTATATATTTGAGTAGTAGATAAACTTTCGTGACCCAATAGTTCTTGTACAGAACGTAAATCCGCTCCCCCGGCCAATAAATGAGTGGCAAATGAATGTCTTAAGATATGGGGGCTTACTTTTTTATTCAACTCGGCCATTTTTAGATATTTAGTAACAATTCTTCGTACGCTTCTAGCCGTTAATCTTCCCCCTGCCCGATTTAAAAATAAAGCCTCTTCCTCTATAATTCTAGAAAATTTATTCTTATTAAAAAAATATCTATTTTTGCTATACTCCTGAATAGCCCTGATGATCGGGTTGCTCAAGGGAAGAATCCTTTCTTTTGATCTTTTGCCTAAAACCCTGACGGTTTTTTCCTTAAGGTCAAGATCGCCAACATTTAAATTGATTAACTCATTAACTCTCATCCCTGTACCATAAAGCATCTCCAGAATAGCCTTATCTCTTTCTCCTGCTGGCGTATCTTGCCATGGTGTCTCAATAAGCTTATTAACTTCTTCTGGATAAAGAAAATGGGGTAACTTTTTATCTGTTTTGGGAATTACTAGATTGGTAGCCGGGTTTATCTCAATAATCCCTTCTTTATAGAGAAATTTAAAAAAAGAGCGAATAGCGGATACTTTTCTGGCAATGCTTTTTGCAGAATATTTTTTTTCTTTTAAGTAGGCGATATATTTCCTTATAATTTGAGGGGTAATAGAAAAACTCTTGGAGTCAGCTTTATTTAATAATTTATCCTCCATCAGAAAGGTCAATAGCTGGTTTAAATCATTTTGATAAGAAATAATAGTATTATCAGAATAGTTCTTTTTATTTTTTAAATATTTTTGGTATCTTTCTATATATTCTTCCATTTAGCTTTATATCCCTTCACTACTTGGCTAATAATCCTCCTATACAATTAAGTATTTAAAATGAATTAAGAATCCACCCCTATTTTATACTCTTGGGGGAAAAATTCCTTATAGGAACATTTTGGGTTACTACATTTATAGTAAACACCCTTCTTCCGATGATTTTTGGTTAAAATACTACCACAACTAGGACACTTTTGGTTAACTGGTTCATTCCAGGTCATAAAAGAACAATGCGGATAATTACTACATCCATAAAATATTCTCCCCCTTTTAGTCCTTTTTTCTATAATTTCCCCCGTACACCCTATCTCCGGGCATTTAACCCCGACTTTTTTTATAAAAGGTTTGGTATTTTGGCACTCCGGGAAACCAGAACAAGCTAAAAATTTGCCAAAGCGCCCATTTTTTATTAACATTGGCCGACCACATTTTTCACATACCTCCTTACTATGTTGAGGGGCTACTTCATACTTCATAGCCGTTTCGGCTTCCTCTAAAGACTTAGAAAAGGGAATATAAAAATCTTTTAATATCTCGACCCAATCTTTGCCCTGAGATTCAATCTCATCAAGCTGTGCTTCCATCTGAGAAGTAAAACGGATATTAATAATAGAAGAGAAATATTTTACTAAAAAAGAATTAACTATAACTCCCAGTTCGGTAGGCACAAATTTTTTATCTACTTTTTCTACATATAATCGCCGTAAAATAGTATCTATAATGGGTACATAAGTACTGGGACGACCTATCCCTTGCCTTTCTAAAGTTTTAACCAGGCTAGCCTCGGTATAGCGAGGTGGAGGATTAGTAAAAAGTTGTTCTGTTTTTAAATCTACCAATTTTAGCTTTTCCCCTTCCTGAAGGGGAGGAAGGATATTTAATTGGTTTTTGTCCTGGTTATATACTACCATAAACCCTTTAAATAATATCTTAACCCCTGAAGATTTAAAAATATATTTTCCCGCCTCAATTTCTACCTTTATTTTTTCTAAACAAGCCGCCTTCATCCTGCTTGCTAAGAATCTTTCCCAGATTAGACGGTACAATTTATATTGATCATTATTTAAAAATTCCTTAATTGTTTCCGGATGATTAAAGACCGAGGTCGGTCTAATGGCTTCGTGGGCATCCTGTATCTTTTTATCTTTAGTCTTATCTTTACTTTGGGAGGAAGGGTTGAAGGGGCCAACTAACTCTTTCCCAAAATTTTCTTCGATATATTTTTTGGCCTCTTCTTTTATCTCTTCGGAAACCCTTAAAGAATCAGTCCGCATATAAGTAATTAAACCAGTAGACCCTTTTTCCCCCAAGGTAATCCCTTCATACAATTGTTGAGCCACCATCATAGTTTTTTTAATGGAAAAATTCAATCTATTATAGGCCTCTTGTTGTAGAGTGCTGGTAGTAAAAGGGGGAGGAGGATTTTTAAATTCTTTCTTCTTCTCTACCTTTTTTACATAAAAATTCTGTCCCCTTATTTCCTCACTAAGACGGCTCGCTTCTTTTTCCTCTTTTATCTTTATCTTCTTGGAATCAAAAGAATATAGTTTAGCCTCAAAAGGAGGGACCTCTTCTTGCTCTCCTATCTTTCTAAGCAAGGCCTTTATTAGCCAATATTCCTCTTGAACAAAATTCTTTATCTCCTCTTCTCTTTCGCATATTAACCGTAAAGCCACAGATTGAACTCTACCCGCGCTTAATTTTTTACCAATCTTTTTCCAGAGTACAGGACTAATCTTATAGCCGACCAGTCGATCTAGTAATCTCCTGGCTTTTTGAGAATTTACCATATTAGAATCAATTTCTCGGGGATTTTCCATAGCTTGCCGCACTGCCCTCTCCGTTATTTCATTAAAACTCACCCTGTTTTTATCCTCTCCCATTTTTAATATTTGAGCTACATGCCAGGCAATGGCTTCTCCTTCTCGATCTGGGTCAGTAGCCAGAAATATCTTCTCTTTCTTTTGGGATACTCTTTCTAATTCTTGGATAGTTCTTCTTTGTTTGGGAATAATTACATACTTGGGCTGGAAATTATTTTTCAGATCAATGCCTAAGGCAGTTTTAGGCAGATCTCTGAGATGACCTTTGGTAGATTTAATAAGATAATCTTCCCCTAATATTTTTTTTAAAGTCTTCTCTTTAGTGGGTGATTCCACAATTACCAGATACTTGGGCATTTCTTAATCTCTACCTCAAATTTTCTTGTACCTTTATTTCTGCTCTTTTATTTTTTATTTCCCTATTAATCTATTAGCTAAATCCACCGGCCAGGAAGGTAAAATAATCGCTCCATAAGGGCAATGTTCTTCGCAGCAGAAACAAGAAACGCATTTTTTCCGTTCTGCTTCTGGAAAACCATTTTTTAGTTTCATAGCCGAAGTGGGACAGACTTCTACGCAATGTTGACATCGTTTACATTTACGGTAATCTACTACCGGCTTAACTTTCGCAAAATTAAATATATAAGGGACCGCTAATTTCCTTATTCTTTGTAATAAACCGTTATTTGGTGTTTCATAGTCAGAAATTATTTCTAATTCTCCCTCTATAGCCAGCTGGGAAACATCTATCTCTCCCAAATTTCTTGCTGCCGCGATTTGCAGTAACTCGATTGCCTCGGGCTTTAACCCCATCATTGTAGCCATTACTGCATCAAGGGCAATACCGTTATCACTACCGATTATTTTATTGATAATTCTTGGTTTCCCGTTGGTTGGACCAATGCCTTCCATGCCGAGGATGGCATCCATTATATTTAAATCAGGGATCCTTATTTGATAAATATCTACTAATAATTCCGCAAATTCTTTGACTGAATGACTCAGAGTATGTAATTGTGCTTTTCTACCGCCGGGGATAATTCCAAACATATTTTTAATCGCGCCGCTAATAGTAGTTAAGCTATGGGTTTTAAATTTGGGGACATTAATAAGGTAATCTGCCTCCCTAACTATCTGGGAAATAATAAGTTTGTCCAAATATTTTGATTTTACTTTTACCTCAATAACTTCATTAGCCAGATTGGTAAAACAACCATCAGAAGCTTCTAAAATTCCTGTCACTTCCGCAATTTTCAGAGGATTAAAATGAATGCTGCCGGAGTTGTCTCCCACAATTATTTCTTTTGCTCCATATTTTTTTAGTTTTTTTACGATTTCCAAGATTATTCGGGGATCAGTAGTGACTCCCCGCTCCGGAGGGAAAGCCCCCAATAAATTTGGTTTTACTAAAACTCTTTTATTTTTTATTCTATCTTTTACTGCATATCTAGCGAATATCTCTTCTATTATTGAGGATATTTCGTTATTTAAAACATCTCTAATTATCACCTGAACCATCTTTTTTTCTCTAGATAACTTTTATTCTTTCTTCTTTATTTCTATTTTATCGGAAATTTTTCTTTCTTCCCCTAATCTCAATCTCCTAAGATTTTCTCTATGTCTAATCACGGTGAGAAGAAGTAGGATTATACTTAGTATAACGTACTCCCTCGGTTGTTTAAATAATATCATAAAAATTAACATTGTGGTAAGCGAAGAAATAGAAGCTAAAGAAGCATACTTAGTTAGAAGGGTAAGGACCAGCCAAATTGCCCCTCCCAATATAGCGACTGGCAAATTAAAAGCGGCTATTACTCCAAAGGTAGCTGCTACTCCCTTTCCACCTTTAAAACCAAGAAAGATAGACCAATCATGACCAATTATTACGGCTAACCCGGCAACAGCCAGGATAGAGGGATGATTAATATTCAGAAGGCGCATCAAATAGATGGCCCCTAAACCTTTGCCCACATCTCCAAGTAAGACGAGAAGAGCTAAGGGAGGACCAAATACTCTAAAGGCATTAGCAGTTCCGATATTTCCACTTCCATATTCCCTTATATCGATGTGCTTAAATAATTTCCCCATAATGTATCCAAAAGGAATAGAACCTACTAAATAAGCGAGGACTAAAGCTAAAATCACTTTCATAATTCTCTACTCCTTTTCCTTTTATCCCTTTTTTCTAAATTAAGAACGAGAGGTGAGCCTTCCAGCCCAAAAGTTTCATATAATTTATTCTCGAGATATCTATAGTAAGATTCGTACATTAATTGAGGATTATTAACCAATAAGAGAAAAGTAGGGGGTTTGGTTCCCACCTGGGTAATATAATTTATTTTTAGTCTCCTCCCCTTCTCCTGCTTTGGCGGATTTTGGGCTACTACCTCTCTTATAAAAGCATTTAAGGCAGGAGTGGGTATTTTTCTATTATACTGTTCCGCCACTTCTTTTATCTTGAAAATAATCTTGTCCACATTATAGCCGGTCAAGGCAGAAGTAAGCATAAGAGGAGAGTTCGAGAGAAAAGATAGTTCGTACTTAACCTCCTCGATTAATAAATTCTGGTCTACTTCTCTTTCGATTAAGTCAAATTTATTTAGTATTATAATATATCCCTTTTTTTCTTGTTTTATATAATTTGCTATTTTTTTATCCTGGACGCTAACCCCTTGGGTAGAGTCTAATACTAATAAAGCAAGGTCGGAATTTTTTACCGCTCGTTGGGCCCTTAAGGTGCTATAATATTCAATTTCTCCCTGCAACTTTGCTTTATTCTTCAAGCCAGCAGTATCTACGAAGATTGCTTTAAAGGAATCCTGCTTAAATACCACTTCAATAGTATCTCGGGTAGTCCCCGGCTGCTCACTAGTTATTATTCTATCTTCTCCTAAAAGGCAATTCAATAAACTTGATTTACCCACATTCGGTTTACCCAAAATTGATACCCGGATAACTTCCTCCTCTTCTTTTTCTGCTTTTACCTCTAAAGGGGAAGTAAAACTGACTATTTTATCTAACAAACTATCTACTCTTAACCCTTGTTCGGCAGAGATGATAAAAGGGTCCCCCAAGCCTAATTCGTAGAATTCATACAATTTTAATTCACTTTCTTTTATATCAGCTTTGTTTGCCACCAAAATGACTGGTTTATTTTTTTCTCTAATAGTTTTGGCTATCTCCAAATCATCGGGATTAATTCCGGCTTTAAGATCAACCAACAATAAGATTAAATCTGCTTCTTCTATCGCTATTTCTGTTTGCTTAATAATTTTTTTCTGAATCTCTTCTTGGCTTAAAGATTCTATTCCGCCAGTATCTACTAGCACAAAGGGGTGACCTTTCCACCCCACCTCGGCATAAATTCTATCTCTGGTAATACCCGGCTCATGGTGGACAATAGCCCTTCTTGCCCCGGTTATCTTATTAAATAAAGTAGATTTTCCTACATTCATTCTGCCGATAATAGCTACTATTGGCTGGGTGTAATTAGACATTTTGACTCTTAACTTTGAAGAATTTAAGATACTTATCATTATTTAGTTTATTTTACTATTTTCCTGGATAATATTTTTTATTTTTATGATGGTTTCAAGGGGGTTCGAACTTTTAAAGATAGTCTGTCCTACTACTACAATGTCAGCTCCTGCTTTTATTACCAAAGGAAGATTGTCCAAATTTACGCCCCCGTCAACTTCTAATTCAATTAATTTTGGGGAGGCATTAATCATTTCTTTGGCTTTAGTAATTTTAGAAAACATCTCCGGGATAAACCTCTGTCCCCCATAGCCTGGATTAACCGTCATTATCAAAAGTAAATCTATCTTATTAATTACATATTCCAGTAGATTTAAAGGGGTAGCTGGATTTAAGGCAAGACCGCATTTTACCCCCCTCTCGGTGATAGTCTGAATAACTCGATCCAGATGTTTACAAGTCTCATAATGCACTGTTATAATATCACCGCCAGCCTCTATAAATGGCTCCAACTGCCTTTCGGGGTTTTCCACCATTAAATGAATGCTAAGGGGGAGAGAGGTTTTGCTTTTAATAGATCTTACTATATCGGGGCCGAAAGATATCTTAGGTACAAAATGCCCATCCATAATGTCCAGGTGAATCAAATCTGCTCCACCATCTTCCATGGTTTTTAATTCTCTCTCCAAACAACTGAAATCTGCATCTAATATGGAGGGGGCAAGCTTCTTAAACATACTTATTAGACCTCAATTAAAATCACTTCTTTTATTTTTTATTTCCCTTTCTTAAAGGGGAGCTATAAATATTATACAATAGACCATATACCTTATAAATACTTAAATATCCTCTTTTAACTGCTTATCCCTATTATTTATTGTGGTAAATCGAGCTTGATATGTAGTTCTTTTAATTGTTCGGGGTCTACCTCCGAGGGTGCACCGGTTAAAAGGCAAACCGCTTTTTGTGTTTTAGGAAAGGCAATTACTTCTCTTATCGAAGGAGCTCCTGCCAAAATCATTACTAATCTATCTAAACCAAAGGCAATCCCACCGTGAGGTGGCGCCCCATACTTTAAGGCCTGAAGTAAAAATCCAAATTTCTGTTCGGCTTTTTCCTCATCGATTCCTAATAACTTAAAAACCTTCCTTTGGATATGGTTATTGTGTATCCTGATACTTCCTCCCCCAATTTCTGCACCATTAAGTACTAAATCATAGGCCTTAGAACGCACTTTTAAAGGGTCATTATCTAATAATTTTAAGTCTTCATCGCGGGGAGCGGTAAAAGGATGATGCACCGCTTCATATCTTTTTTCTTCGGGGTTATACTTTAATAAAGGAAAGTTGGTAACCCAAAGAAAACTGTATTCTTTCTCTTTTTTAATTAAATTTAGCTCCTTAGCCAATTTTAATCGAAGATTCCCTAAAGCCTCATCGACTATTTCTTCTTGATCAGCAAGGATTAAAATTATATCTCCTTTTTGAGCTTTAGTCTCTAATCTTATTTTTTCCACCTCTTCTGAGGAAAGAAACTTAGCGAGGGGAGATTGAATTTCGTTTTCCCCTTTAAATTTTATAAAAGAAAGCCCCTCTGCCCCATAAGCAGAGATGAATAGATTTAAATCATCGAGTTTTTTGCGAGTAAATTGGTTATTCTCTTCAACTTTCATTGCACCTATTTTACCTTGTTGGCTTAATACTTTTTGAAATACCTGAAAAGAAGTTTTACTGAATATTTTAGTTAAATCAATGATTTCCATATTAAATCTTAAGTCTGGCTTATCGGTTCCATATCGGGATAGGGCTACTGGATAATCCATCTTTAAGAAAGGCGTGGCTATTTTAATCCCCAATAATTTTTCAAATAAACAAACCATCATTTCTTCAATTAAATTAATTATCTCTTCTTGATCGATAAAGGACATTTCCATATCCAGTTGAGTAAATTCTGGTGCCCGATCCGCCCTTAAATCTTCATCGCGAAAACATCGAACTATCTGAAAATATTTATCAAAACCCGAGATCATTAATAATTGTTTAAATAATTGCGGTGATTGGGGAAGAGCATAAAATTTTCCTGGATTCACTCTGCTGGGAACTATATAATCTCTTGCCCCCTCCGGGGTGCTTTTAGTTAAAAAGGGGGTCTCTATCTCTAAAAAACCTTTATTACTTAGATAATTCCTGATTTCCTGGCAAATTTGATGGCGTAATCTCAAATTTTTTTGCATCTTGGGCCTTCTTAAATCTAAATAGCGATATTTTAATCTTAAGTTATCATTTATTTCTAACTTTTCATCAATATTAAAAGGTAAGGCCTCAGAAGTATTTAGAATTTTTAGCTTTCTGGCTCGCACTTCAATGTCACCGGTAGGTATATTAGGATTTTCTGAGCCCTTCAAACGTGGAATTACTTTACCCTTAATAGCAATAACGTATTCGTTTTTGAGGTCATGTACCTTTTGATATGCTTCTTCAGATTCTCGGGGATCAAATACAATCTGAGTTATACCCTCCCCATCTCTTAAATCTATAAAGATTAATCCCCCATGGTCTCTTCTGCTCTGCACCCATCCCATCATAATTACTTCTTTTCCGGCATCAGCGGAACGAAGCGCTCCACAAGAATTTGTTCTTCTCCAAGAACCCCTCGATTCTATAATTTCTTTAGTAGTATTTTTCATTTATTATTCTAACTCCTTAGTAAATATTGTATTTCGTATACCATATATATCTCTCCTGTACTGCCTTTAAGGATAAATTTTATTTAACATCCGAGGGAAAGGGATGGTTTCTCGAATGTGATTTAATCCACACACCCAGGCAACTGTTCTTTCAATACCCAAGCCAAAACCGGAATGAGGAACCGAACCGTATTTTCTTAAATCTAAATACCATTCGTAGTTCTCTCGAGATAAGTGATGTTCTTCTATTTTTTCGGCCAATAAATTGTAATCATCAATCCTCTGTCCCCCACCGATGATTTCTCCATATCCTTCCGGGGCTAAAAGGTCAGCACATAAAGCGACTTCTGGTCTTTGAGGATCTGGTTTCATATAAAAGGCCTTGCATTTTAGAGGATATCGATGGATAAATACTGGTTTTTCGTATTTATTAGACAGGATAGTCTCATCTTCCCCACCAAAATCATCCCCCCATTCAATTTTAGAACCGTTAGCCTTTAAGATTTCTATAGCTTCGTCATAAGATAACCGGGGGAAGGGGGGAGTAATGAGTTGTAATCTGGCTTTATCCCTTTCCAATAGATCTAATTCTATCGGCTTATTTTTCAGCACCTGTTCTACTAGATAAGCTACCAATTTTTCCTGAATTTCATTACTTTCTTCCAGCTCAAGATAGGCGGCTTCTGGTTCTACCATCCAGAACTCCATTAAATGTCTTCTGGTCTTGGACTTCTCTGCCCGGAAGGTGGGGCCAAAACAATACACCTTTCCAAAGGCCATTGCTGCTGCCTCGTTGTATAATTGGCCACTTTGAGTTAAATAAGCCTTATCGCCAAAATAATTGGTTTCAAATAAGGTAGTAGTCCCTTCACAAGCACTGGGAGTTAGTATGGGTGCGTCTATTAAGATAAAGCCATTTTGGTCTAAAAAATCACGAATAGCTTTAACAATCTCTGCTCTTATTCTTAAAATAGCATTCTGACGAGGGGATCTTAACCATAGATGTCGATAGTTCATTAAAAATCCTGTTCCATGTTCTTTTAAAGAAAGCGGATAATCTTCCCAGGCCTGGTGAACAATTTCAATATTTCTTACTAATATTTCAAACCCTCGAGGAGCCCTATTTTCCCTTTTTACTAGACCCCTTACCTTTATGGAAGATTCATATTCAAGACCATCTATCTTTTCGAACGCTTCTTTTTCCATTTCACTCTTTATAAGGGTAGCCTGAATAAATCCTGTTCCGTCTCTGATGATTAAAAATTTTATACTTCCACTAGAACGTTTATTATACAGCCATCCCCTTATCTCTACTTCTTTGCCCTCGTAATTTTCGATATTATTTATACTTATAACTTCCATATATTTTTCCTCTCCTTTTATCCCGCGGCCTGCAATATAGTAGAGTATAGCGTGGTATCCTCCTCTAGCCTAATAAATACTTTACTCTTTTCTTCGCTGCCGTACTCTGCTCTATCTTTATTTATTGGAGGTTAATTCCTTAACTAAACTATTTATCCTAATTTCTTTTTGTTCTTTAGTTTGCATGTTTCTTAAAATTACACTATCTTTTAATAATTCTTCTTCTCCCATAATTACTGTATATTTTACTCCTAATTTATGGGCTAATCTCATTTGAGCTTTAAGACTTTTGGAGGAATAATCTATATCGGTAGATAGACCTGCCTTTCTAACTTCTTGTAATAGTTTAAAAGCTCTAAGCTTGTGGTCTTTTTCTTGAGTAGGTATTGCTATAAATACCTTCAAGTCTCTTGCCTCCGGCCATTTTATATTCTGTTGATTCATAGCGAGGATTATTCTTTCTATCCCCCCCGCAAAACCCACCGCGGGTGTAGGGTCTCCACCTAATTCTTCGGCCAAACCATCATATCTTCCTCCGCCACCTATGGCGTTTTGTGCTCCTAACTCCCCTGATATTATTTCAAAGGCAGTTTTAGTATAATAATCCAGCCCTCTTACCAAATGAGGCTCTAATAAATACCCTACCCCTAGTGCTTCTAAATATGATCTAACCTCTTTAAAATGCTGCTGACAATCGAGGCAAAGATATTCGGTAATAACCGGGGTTTCTCTGATAATCTTTTGACAACTCTCTCTTTTGCAATCTAAAATTCGGAGAGGATTTTTATGGTACCTCTCTTTACACTCTGAGCAGAGGACTTCTAATTTATCTTTAATAAATTCCTTTAATTTTTGAATATATCTAGGACGGCAATCTTTGCAACCAACACTATTGATTAATACCTTTAAATTCTTTAACCCTAGTTCTCTATATACTTCCATAGAGGCAATAATAACTTCTGCATCTGCCTCTGGGGAGGCAGCCCCTATTACTTCCATACCAAATTGATGGAATTGTCTGAATCTTCCGGCCTGAGGTTTTTCGCGTCTAAACATTGGTCCCAGGTAAAATAGTTTTACTACTGGAGATATTCTATTCATTTTATTTTCTAAATAAGCCCGAAGCACCGGGGCCGTACCTTCTGGTCTTAAGGTAAGACTACGCCCTTTTCGGTCAAGAAAAGTAAACATCTCTTTGGTAACTAGGTCGGTTGAGGCGCCTATCCCGCGGACAAAGAGCTCGGTATGTTCAAATAGGGGAGTTCTAATTTCTTGGTATCCATATTTCTTTAGAACTTCCTTTATACTATTTTCAACATAATTCCATTGTGGAATATCTTGGGGCAAAATATCTTGTGTCCCCTTAGGAACCTTAATAATCATTTTTCTCTCCCTATTATTTCATGTTACTTTTGACAGTACCGGTCATATTTCAGTACCAGAATTTTTAAAAAATTGTAGGCTAATAAAAGATAACTCTCCCTATCCCTTTGTAAAAAATATTGGTTTTACTCAAAGTATTTTTTGTCGATGGCTTTTCTTAGCGCCTCTTCCCGACTAATTTTCCCCTCCATTAATAAATCTTTCAAGGACTGATCCAGACTTTGCATACCATCTTTCCTACTGATTTGAATTATAGATTGAATTTGATAGGCTTTGCTTTCCCTAATTAAATTTTTTATTGCTGGATTAGCAATCATTACTTCCAAGGCTGGAATTCTCCCTTTTCCATCGAGAGTAGGCAAGAGAGTTTGAGCTACAACTCCCAAAAGAGAGCCGGCCAATTGCATTCTTACCTGATTTTGTTGATGAGGGGGGAATACATCTATTATTCTCTCTATTGTCTCTGCTGCACTAATCGTATGAAGAGTAGAAAATACCAGATGACCGGTCTCGGCAGCAGTTAGAGCCATAGAAATGGTTTCAAGGTCTCTCATTTCTCCTACCAATATAACATCAGGGTCCTCCCGCAAGGCACTGCGCAAAGCACTGGCGAAAGATTGGGTATGTGACCCTATTTCTCTCTGAGAAATAAGACAATTTTTGTGATAATGAATAAATTCAATAGGGTCTTCAATAGTAATTATATTATCGTATCTATTTTTGTTTATTATATCAATTAAGGTGGCTAAAGTGGTAGATTTACCGCTACCGGTTGGTCCGGTGATTAATACAAAGCCCTTATCTTGATGGCAAAAATTAGCCAGAATAGAGGGTAAGCCTAATTCAGAAATGGTTTTAATCTTTTCGGGAATTAGTCTAAAGGCCCCTCCCTCGCCCCGTCGATGCTTAAATACATTTATTCTAAATCGAGCGACATTTGCGATTTCGTAGGATAAATCTAACTCTCCATATCTTTCAAAATCATTCCTCTGTTTTTCATTTAGAATACCGTAAATCATTTTATGGGTTTCTTCGGGGGTTAATTCAGGAAAATCTAAGCGAGTTAGCTTCCCGTTTATTCTCAGTAGCGGAGGCACTCCTACATTAAGATGTAAATCAGAAGCCTCCTGTTCCCTAGTTATCTTTAACAGTTCATTTATTTCCATGAGATAAGCAACTACCTTTTTATCTACTTTTTAATCTCTTATCTATTAGCAAAATTTGTTTAGAAGCCCGGCTATTAAATATTCATCTTTTTAAATATAAGATCGAGGACATCATTAATATTTTTATAAGAGGCTAATACTATTTTCAATTTTCCGGTAGTAAGTCTATGAATAATCTCTTTAGCCTCGGCATCAGTAGGGTCAGCCATAGCAACCACTAACTCTTCATCTACTTCTGTCAAAGGAAGAAATTTAAATTTTTTGAGAACATATTCGGGAATATTTTTAGACAGTTGAGGATTGATACTCTCTAAATTTATCTGAACATAGGGGATATCTAATTGCTTACTCAAGGTCCAATTTATTTCATCTTGAGTAACCCATTCCTTATCTAATAATATCTCTCCTATTCTTTTCCCGGTATTTTTTTGAACCTCTAGAGCCTCTTCTAATTGCTGGGAGGTAATAATTTTGTAGTGAACCAAAATTTCTCCTAATTTTGGTGAATTCTCTAATTCCCTCTTATCTTCATAATCCATCTTAATAAATACCCTTCTTTGTCTTTTACCTTTTTCTCCGGGATGGTATATCTAATAATATTAGCAAAAATCCCTGATAATACTATAAAGAAGCATTACCAGGGACGAGATAATCAAGGAAATAAATTCCCCTGAAACCCTCCAAATTTAACCTCATCCCAATGCCTATATTACCCTCTTTGCATGATAATTAATCTACTATTCCGATGATCAGCTATAATTAATTTTAGCTGCCAAATAAATTTACGATGATAAATATCTCTCCAACCTAATTTTTTTATTCTCGGCAGTCTTTCGATTATCTTTTTCTTAACTAACCTTTTAAAGTGATTTTAAAAATAATCTACTTTTCTATTTCAATATTTCAAGATAGTCTGGTAAGTGTGCTCCTTAACACTAATCTAATTCTATTTGTATATTGATTCAGAAGTACTCATCAGTGAATTTGCATAAATTCTTTTTTATCTATGGCTCTTCCTATAGCCTCTTCTCGGCTAATTTTCCCTTCTCTCAGTAATTCTTTCAAAGATTGGTCTAAACTTATCATCCCATCTTTTCGGCCCATTTGTATGATTGCAGGCATTTGATGTATTTTATTATCTCTTATTATATTTCTGATAGCTGGGGTAGCGATCATTAATTCAATTGCCGGTACTCTCCCCTGACTATCTACAGTAGGTAACAACGTTTGAGCTACTATGCCCAAAAGAGATTCAGCAACCTGAATTCTAATTTGACTTTGTTGATGAGGCGGAAAGATATTTATAATTCTTTCTACAGTTTCTGCCGCGCTATTAGTATGGAGAGTAGAAAATACCAAATGACCGGTTTCCGCCGCGGTTACTGCCATCGAAATTGTCTCTAGATCTCTCATTTCTCCCACTAAAATTACATCTGGATCTTCTCTTAGAGCACTGCGCAAGGCGAGAGAAAAGGAATGAGTATGAGTACCAACTTCTCTCTGGTCTATTACACAATTTTTGTTAGTATGGATATATTCAATAGGATCTTCTATAGTGATGATATGTTTATATTGTTCCTTATTTATAAGGTCTATCAAGGTAGCTAAAGTAGTAGTTTTTCCACTGCCCGTAGGGCCAGTAACCAAGACAAAGCCTTTTGGTTTTTTAGTAAGAAGGGTTAGTTCTTCAGGCAAATTTAATTCTTCGAGGGATTTTATTTTTTCTGGTATCAGTCTAAAAGCAATTGCTTCACCCTTCCTGGTCTGAAAAATATTAACTCTGAATCTAGCGACACTTTCTAATTCAAAAGAAAAATCTAATTCGTGTGTTTTTTTATACTTCTTCTTTTGCTCCTCGTTAATTATGCTATCAATCATTTCATGAACCTCTTCAAAACTTAACTCTGGAAGATCTAACTTTTTCAGGTCACCGTTTACTCGTAAAATTGGAGGAACCCCAACAGTAATATGTAAATCTGATGCCTCTCTTTCTTTGGCAATAATTAACAATTTTTTTATATCCATAATAATTAATTAACTTCCTAATCAATATTGTATTTTAAAATCCTTACTATTAGCACCATTTATTTATTGTTTTTATTTTATCAGAAATCATTTTAACATGTAAAGGAGTAGTACCACAACACCCTCCGATTAGATTAATTCCCAATGCTATAAATTTTTCTGCATACTGAGCCATTATTTCTGGACTGGTTGGATAAATTACTTTTCCTTTAACCAATTCCGGCATTCCTGCATTGGGTTCCACCATTAAGTACGTATGGCTTACTCCCTTCATTATTTTCATAACCTCATACAAAATCTCTGGTCCAACCCCACAATTACCTCCTACTCCATCAGCACCGTTATCCTCCAGTGTTTTTACTGCCTTTTTGGGATCAATGCCATATATTGTTTTCAAACTTTTATCGAAAGTCATAGAAGCAATAACCATTAAATCTGTATTTTCTTTAACCACCCTTAAGGCAGTTTTTATTTCTTCTAGATCATAAAAAGTTTCTAAAATTATTAAATCTACGCCTTCTTGTTCTAAAACTAAAACTTGTTCAAGGTAATTCTGGTAGGCCTCTTCTATTTTTAATTCTCCATAGGGTTGTAAAATTTTTCCAGTGGGTCCCACCGAGGCAGCGATAAATACCCTCTTTTTTTGGCTCTCTTCTTTTAGGATAGCCTCTTTAGCAATATTCACCGCCGACCTATTTATTTCTGTAGTAGCATTTCCCCGATTAAAATTATCTAATTTAATTCTATTAGCTCCAAAGGTGTTAGTTAAAATTATATCTGCTCCCGCCCTAATATACTCTCGATGAATATTTTCTACTATCTGGGGATGAGATAAATTCCATTCCTCGGGGCATTCTCCTGGACTCAGGCCATATGTTTGCAGCATAGTACCCATTGCCCCATCAATTAATAAAGGCCTCTCTTTTAATTTTTGTTTTATTTCTTCTTTTACGCTTATCTTTCTTTCCAAAATAAGATGCTCTACCTTTATTGATTAGTTGTTCGTAAGCTCCGGTCACAATTAGCCAGTTTACCGATTTAATTGAGTAGCTATTTCACTGCTCAACTTTATAGCCCTGCTTCTTTTCTTAAAATTTCCGCCTTATCAGTTCTTTCCCAGGTAAAATCTGAATCCTCTCTTCCAAAATGACCATAAGTAGCCGTCTTTTTAAATATTGGTCTTCTAAGTTGCAAGTGTCTAATTATGGCCTCGGGACGCAAATCAAAATTTTTCTTTATGAGTTCCAATACTTTTTGCTGAGGTATTTTCTCTGTCCCAAAGGTGTCTACCATGATAGATACCGGATGAGCTACGCCGATGGCATAAGCAACTTGTATCTCACATTTATCAGCTATTCCCGCAGCTACAATATTTTTGGCGATATAGCGGGCAGCATAGCTACCCGATCTATCTACCTTGGTAGGGTCTTTACCCGAAAAGCAACCTCCACCGTGACTACCTACTCCTCCGTAAGTATCATCTATTATTTTTCTGCCAGTAAGGCCGGTATCAGCTTGGGGGCCTCCTATTACAAACCTTCCAGTAGAATTAATAAAAAATTTGGTATTCTCATCTAAATATTTTTGAGGTATAACATAATCAATTACCTTCTCTTTAATGTCTTGCTGAATAGTTTCCCGGGAAGCCTCAGGATGATGTTGGGCAGCGATTACTACTGCTTCTACCCTTCGGGGGTCTCCATTTTCATATTCTACAGTAACCTGAGATTTGCCATCGGGTCTAAGATAAGGAATTATTTTCTTTTTTCTGGCTTCTGCTAAGCGATAAGTTAATTTATGCGCTAACATTATGGGAAGTGGCATTAATTCTGGTGTTTCCCGGCAGGCATAACCGAACATCATCCCTTGGTCCCCTGCACCAACTCCTTCAATATCGTTTTCTACCTTCTTTGACTCCTTTACTTCCCAAGATTGGCTAACCCCTAAATCTATATCTTTAGATTGTTCATCAATGGAGGTCAATACGGCACAGGTTTCGCCATCAAATCCATATTTAGCTCTGGTATAGCCAATATCTTTAACTGTCTGGCGAACTATCTTAGGAATATCCACATAACATTTAGTAGTTATCTGCCCGGCAACCAATACTAAACCGGTAGCTACTAAAGTTTCCACTGCTACCCTACCGTAAGGGTCTTCCTGGTAGATAGCATCTAATATAGCATCAGATATTTGATCAGCAACCTTGTCGGGATGCCCTTCGGTAACTGATTCGGAAGTAAATAAGTATTTATTCTTCAAAACTAACATCTCCTTTTATTTTTTATTTATTCTTTAAACTTATAAATAAAAAACCTCTTCGGTATAAGGAAGAGGTTTTTTATATCTTATCTCTCGGAATTTTTCTTCCGCGGGAATTAGCACCAGCGTGATGTTTTCCTCTAACATCACAGGTTGCCGGGTTTCTCAGGGCCTGTCCCTCTACCAACTCTGGATAAGAGTTTATATTTTTTGTTAGGTAAAATAACACAATTTAAGTCTATTGTCAAATTTAGTTTATTTATATTTTCTATCCTTACCCAAAAAATAATCGTAACTCGGCTCACTTGCAGAAAGTAAAGATGTTTTTTAGATTGGCTTTCAACACCCTATAGTTACAATTTCCTTAGTGAGGAAAGAAATACTCACTTATTGTAGGTCTTTTTAGTTTTTTATTGGATTAAATTTACCATATTAAATATGGGTAAATACATAGCTATAATCATTGTCCCAATAGTTAAGCCGATAAATACCATCATCAGTGGTTCAATGACCGCAGTTAATTTTTCTACCGATCTATCTACTTCCTCATCATAAAATTTTGCCACCTTAATCAGCATTTCCTCTAATTCACCACTTTCTTCACCTACCGCAATCATTTGGGTGACCATAGGAGGAAATACTCCGCTGGCTGCCAACGGACTAGAAATACTCTGTCCTTCTTTTATCTTAGTCTTGGCTTCAAGAACAGCCGAGGATATTACTAAGTTTCCTATAGCATTAGAAGACACTTGTAAGGCCTCTAAAATAGGTACCCCGCTCTTAATTAAGGTACCGAGAATTCTAGTAAATCGCGCAACAGCACCCTTTCTATTTATTTCACCAATTATAGGGGCGTTAAGTTTAAATTTATCGAATTTTATTTTACCACTTGGTGTCTTTATATAAGACATAAAGCCCATAACCAGAAGGACAATAATTCCTAAAAATATATACCAATATTTGCCGAATAGATTGCTAAGGGTCACAAAAAAGCGAGTAAGAGCAGGTAGTTCTCCTCCAAACTGATCAAAAATACCAACAAATTGAGGCAAAATAAAGGCTAACATAAAAATACCCATTAATAGTGCTGCCCCGATTACAAAAGTAGGATAAGACATAGCAGATTTTATTTTCTGTTGAAGGGCAAATTCCTTTTCTATTAAATCCGCTATTTTATTTAAAATTTCATCCAGTACTCCCCCAATTTCCCCTGCCCTTACCATGCTAACATATAATTCAGAAAATACTTTAGGGTGTTTTCCCATTGCCTCGGCTAAAGTAGAACCTGCTTCCACCTCAGATTTGACTACTTCTATAACCTTAGCTAAAGCCTTGTTTTCTACTTGTTTAGTCAAGATATCTAAAGAATTTACCAAAGTTAAGCCAGCATTTACCATGGTAGCAAATTGTCGATAAAATATAGTTAAATCTTTTAGTTTTATACCTTGAAAAAGGGTTAGGGAGGAAAAAAAAAGAATATTCTCTTTTTTTTCTTCTAAAGAAGTGATAAAATAATCCATTTCTCGTAACCGTGAAATAACTGAGGACTTATTGTCTCCTTCCATTGTACCGGTAAAGACTTTGCCTCGGCGATCACGAACTTCATAGATAAAAGTAGCCATTAGTTAAATCACCCCACTTATTTATTATTAATCGTTATTTAAAATTTAAAGTACAAAAAGAATACAAATACAAAAAAATCTTCAATCCGGTGCAACCCTTAAAATTTCCTCGATGGTGGTAATTCCCTCCCGAACCTTTTTCATCCCATCCTCTTTTAAAGAACACATCCCTTCTTTCAGGGCAATTTCTCTTAATTTTTGGGTATTAGCATTTTTACTATTGGCAATTACCTCTCGTATAGCGTCGGAAATAATCATCACCTCGAAGAGTGCTATTCTTCCCTTATAACCGGTATCTTTGCAATTAGGACATCCTTCACCTTTATATAAGGTTACTTCTTTATGGTCTGCTTCATAGATATTTAGAACTCTTTCTATATGCGGAGTTATTTCTAATTCTCTCTTACATTTGGGACAAATTCTTCTGACCAGTCTTTGCGCAATCACTCCCACTACGGAAGAAGAAATCAAAAAAGGTTCGATTCCCATATCTATTAATCTTATAACTGAACTGGGGGCATCATTAGTATGAAGAGTGCTTAAGACTAAGTGTCCGGTAAGGGCAGCCTGTACCGCAATTTCGGCAGTCTCTCTATCTCTAATTTCTCCTACCAACATAATATCCGGATCCTGTCGTAAAAAACTTCTCAATCCAGCAGCAAAGGTTAGTCCAATTTTAGGTTTGGCCTGGATTTGACTGATTCCTTTTAGTTTGTATTCTACCGGATCTTCAATGGTCATAATTTTCTTTTCGCTAGAATTTAACAAATTTAAAGTAGCATATAAGGTAGTAGATTTTCCACTTCCAGTTGGACCGGTAACTAAAATTATACCATAAGGATTTTTAATTAAAGAAGAAAATTTGGGTAGAATATCGGAAGAAAAACCCAAAGAATTTAAATCTAACAAAATGCTTGCTGGGTCTAATATTCTTAATACCGCACTTTCGCCGTTTACTGTGGGGATAGTAGAGACTCTGATATTTATATTTCTTCCTCCTACATTTACCTGTATCCGGCCATCTTGAGGTAATCTTCTTTCGGCAATATCCAGATCGGACATTATCTTGATGCGGGAAATAATGGGTAATTGCAAGTTTTTAGGAAAGGACATTACATCATGTAAAATACCATCTATTCTATAGCGAACTTTAAGAATATCCTCTCCAAACATCTCTATATGAATATCACTAGCCGCCTCCTTAACTGCCCTTAAAATAATTAGGTTGACTAAAGCAATTATCGGGGCTTCTTTACTTTTATCTATAACCGAAATATCACCAGTTTCTTCCTCTTTTATTACCGTAACCGGCATATTTTCAACTTTACCTATTATCTGATCCCATTCCTCAGTAATTCCAAATATTTCATCTAAAGCCTTATCAATATCTTCTCCATAAGATAATGCGGGTTCAATCTCATAACCTAATCTTATTTTTAATTCATCATGGGCAAAGACATCCAGAGGATTAGCCATTGCTACTACCAATTTTTGGTCATCTTTGTCTATAGCAATAAGCTGGTGCCTTCTGGCTATTTCTTCGGGAATTAAAACTACTATAGTGGGGTCAATATTTATATTCTCTAAATTTACATATCTCACCCCAATTTTATCGGCTAAGGCGAGCATCATTTCATCTTTCTGGAGGATATTCAAATCTACTATTACCTTTTGTAAGTCCTCTCCCACGTTTTTTTGGATTTTTAAAATTTTGTTTGTTTGCTCATCGGTAATTAAATTCTTTTGGTGTAATATCTCCAGTAAAAAACTTCCATTGATACTTTTAATATTTTTTTTCATTTTTCCTCCCGCTCGCTTAGCCTCCGAAATATCGTTTCAGGATTGAGTTCTTCTAAGAAATCATTTAATCTGCTGGCCAATCATCTACTTCTTTTTTTAAGATACCTCTCTTCTGCCAAAAGGAAAGGATAATTTTTTCTATAGTGCGTTGAGGGAAGGTCCCCAGGGAATCTCTTTTTATTATAGGGGCAACTAAAATGGTAAAAAATCCTAATCTGTTTCCCCCTAAAATATCGGTAAATATCTGGTCTCCGATAACCACAGTTTCCTCTCTCTTGGTATTTAAAATCTTTAGACCACGAATATAGCTCTTACTAAATGGTTTAAGATGCTGAGAATAGTAAGGAATATCCAATATTTCGGCAAATTTTGCTACTCGTTTAGAACTGGTATTAGACACTATGCATAGTTTTAATCCCAATTTTTTCGCCTCTTTTACCCAATCAATCACTTCTGCGCTAACGTCGTTTTCTCCCCAAGCTACTAAGGTATTATCTAAGTCGACAATAATCCCTTTTATTTCTTGCAGTTTTTTTAGTTTTTTTAAATCTAGACTACAAATAGAATTTATATAAACTTTTGGCTTTAAAATTTCTAGCAATTCCGTCTCCTCTTTAGTTAGCCTTTAGTGGGTAGTCGCGTGAGTCGTTAGTAAAAATCCTGGAGAAAACTTTTTTGTTTTTAAAGGTGCCTGGCATTTTTTACCTTTGGTTTTGGTTTTGGTTTTTTAGATGTTCTTCGTAGGTTTCGGAAAATATATGCCTTCCGTCTTCTCCTAAAACAAAATATAACCAATTACTCTCCGCTGGTTCGAGGGCAGCTATAATTGACTCTAGACCAGGGTTACATATAGGACCGGGAGGAAGGCCAGCATAGAGATAGGTATTATAGGGTGAATCAATTTTTAAATCAGCTTCCTCCAATCTTTCTTTAGGTGTCCCTAAAATATATTGGATAGTGGCACAAGATTGTAATTTCATCCCCTTCTTCAAGCGGTTATAAAATACAGAGGAAACTTTACTTTTCTCCTCCTCATATTTTGCCTCTTTTTCAATCAGGGAAGCTAGGATAATTATTTCTGGTAGGGAAAACTGACTTTCTTCAATTTTAGGAGCAAGTTTATCTACTACTTGCTGGTTGAAGTTCGATAATAAAAGCTTGAGCATCTTCTCTCCCCCATATCCTTTAGGGACTTCATAGGTATCAGGAAATAAATACCCTTCCCAGGATTTTTCATTATTTTTTACCAACTTTAAAAAGGATTCCTTTTCTACGATCCCCTTTTTATCCAGTAACTCGGCAATTTGCTCACTATTATAGCCCTCAGGGATAGTAATTTTATATAAAACTACTTCCCCCTTAACCAGTTTTTCTAAAATTTGCGCCATATTCATCGCCGGGCTCAGATCGTATTCTCCATATTTCAATTTCTCTTCTAATCGGGCAAATTTTAACACCGCTCCCAGAATATAATTATTTTTTCTAACTATCCCCTCCTCTTCTAAAATATTTATAATTTGGTGGGCACTGCTACCCCCTGGAATTTCCACAATTTTATGAAGTGACGAATTCTCTTCCGTAGGAAAAAATACAGCAGTAAGAACCAAAATAACTATTAAGAATAATAAAGAAAATGTAAAAAATAATTTAGAAAGGAAGTTCATTTTTTTCTTTCTTCTCTCTGTTCATCATCCTTCTATCTAAATAAGATTGAAGAATAATCACCGCTGCCATCTTATCAATAACTTTTTTTCGCTTTTTACGGCTTCTATCGGCTTGAATTAATAACTTTTCTGCCCTAACCGTACTTAGACGTTCATCTTCTAATTCTATCTCTATTTGACTAATACTTTTAAGCTTCTGGGCAAAGGTGATAGACTTTTCTGCCTGTTTCCCCAAAGTCCCATTCATATTTTTGGGTAACCCTACGATGACTTTCTCCACCTTATATTGCTCTATTAGTTTTTTAATTTTTATAAGGTCCTCGTTTTCGCTAGTCGAAGCCACAGTAGGTAAACCCTGGGCAGTAATTCCTAATTCATCACTTATAGCCAGACCTATTCTCTTTTCACCTAAATCTAAACCTAATATGCGCAAGATATGTTTCTCTCTAATTATAAATTTTTATTTTTCTATAGCTTTAAGAATAATCTCGTCAGGTTTGCTGAGCTCTAATTCTTCGCGAGCAATTTTTTCTATATATTGGTCACTTTTTAGTAATTCGACCTCTTTTGATAAATTTTCGTTCTCTGTCTTCAAGGCTTCTATCTCCCCTTCTAATTTTCGGATGTCTTCTTTTAACTGTACTATACCAGCGTATTTATCCGAAAATATAAAAACAACCAAAAATAGCAAAAGTAAAATTATAGCCCAGACTATCCTTGAACGAAATATAAACCTGATAGAACTCATTTTAGATGATATGCTTCCTTTCCTCGATAAATTGCCGACTCTCCCAATTGTTCTTCAATACGTAATAGCTGATTATACTTGGCAACCCGGTCAGTTCTACAGAGAGAACCCGTTTTAATCTGTCCTATATTCGTGGCTACCGCTAAATCGGCAATAGTAGTATCTTCAGTTTCTCCCGATCGATGAGAAATGATAGCAGTAAAACTTGCCCTCTTTGCGGTTTCAATAGTATCTAAAGTCTCCGTTAGAGTTCCAATCTGATTTAATTTTATTAAAATTGAATTGGAGGCTTTAAGTTCAATCCCTCGCCTAAGCCTTTCCTGGTCTGTAACATAAAGATCATCCCCTACAATTTGTATTTTCTGACCTAATTTTTGAGTAAGCTTTTGCCATCCTTCCCAATCATCCTCGGCCAGACCGTCTTCCAGAGAAATTATAGGGTATTTATTAACCAACTCAACATAATAATTAATCATCTCCTCAGAGGTCCTCACTCTTCCTTCTCGAGATAAAACATATTTTCCTTCTTGGTATAATTCGGAAGCAGCTGAATCTAAGGCTAGGTAAATATCCTTACCTGGCTCGTATCCTGCTCTTACAATTGCCTCTACTATTAATTGAATTGCCTCTTCACTAGATTTTAAATTAGGAGCAAAGCCACCTTCATCTCCTACTGCCAGGTTATACCCTTTTTCTTTTAGCACTTTTTTTAAAGTATGAAAGGTCTCCGCCCCCATGCGCAGACTTTCCCGAAAATTCATTCCACCTACGGGGACAATCATAAATTCCTGCAAGTCCACTCCGCTATCGGCATGTTTCCCTCCATTTAAGATATTCATCATCGGGACAGGAAGTTCCTTAGCGTTAACTCCGCCCAGGTAGTAAAATAAAGGTAGACCGAAGAAACAAGCTGCTGCTTTGGCAGTAGCCAAAGATACCCCTAAGACAGCATTAGCTCCCAATCTCCCTTTATTAGGAGTTCCATCAAGTTCAATCAACAACTTATCAACCAATAATTGATCGGTAGCGTCATAGCCGATAATCTCAGGAGCGATAATATCATTAACATTTTTAACTGCTTTAAGCACTCCTTTCCCCAGGTATCTTTGTGGGTCATTATCTCTTAACTCGATAGCCTCGTGCGCACCAGTGCTGGCACCCGAGGGGACTTGCGCTACACCGAAAGCTCCGCTTTCCAGTTCCACTTCTACTTCTACCGTCGGATTTCCTCTGGAATCTAATATTTCTCTGCCGTATATTTCCACTATCTCACTCATCTTTTCCTCTCCTTATTTGTTTTCTCTTAAAAATTCTTTTTATTCTTACTTGTACTTAGCATATTGGTTATAATTACATAGGCTAATTATATATCACAAGTACGTATTAGGGGGATAGGTTTGACCAAATAATTTCTCTCAAATAAACCGCTTGAACAAAAGAGCGCCTAAGGCAAAATATATTAACAAACTACCAGTATCTACTATAGTAGTAATAAAAGGACCGGCGGCAATGGCTGGATCAATGTTGATTTTAGTAAAGATTAAAGGTAATAAAGTACCTACGGTAGCCGCAGTTATCATAGTTAAACATAAGGACAGTCCAATGACCAACCCTAATACATAATTACCTTGCCAAAGGAGAGCTATTAAGGCTATAATTACACCCACGATTATCCCGATTAATAAACCAACTTTAGTTTCGGTCCAAATATTGTGCCACAATTCCTCTACCTCGAGCTGACCAGTAGCCAAACCCCGGACGGTGATAGTGGAAGATTGAGCACCTACGTTACCACCCATCGCCATAATTACGGGGATATAAAAGGCCATAGCCATTGCAGTTTGTAAGGTATCAGAATAAAACTTTATTACTGAACCAGAAATTATTTCTCCTGCCATACAGATAAATAACCAAGGGAGGCGGGCTTTTGTCCTATTTAGAGAATTTGCCTTTATAAGTTTATCTTCGTATATTTCAGATGAACCAACCATGGTATAGATATCTTCCGTCACTTCTTCCTGCATTACATCAATAATATCATCCACCGTTATAATACCCAATAAAATTCCCTGGCTATTAGTAACGGGAAGAGCTAAGAAATCATAATCCGCAATTATTCTCGCTACCGTTTCCTGGTCTGCAGTATCTAAAACACTAATTACATCTTTTTTCATAATTTCGCTTATTTTCGCCGGAGGGCTAGCCACAATTAAATCCCTTAAAGAGAGAACCCCTACTAATCTTCCTCTTCTATCTACAATATAAACATAATAGATCATTTCTGCCTCGGGGCTAAGCTCTCTTAACTTATTTATGGCTTCCTCGGCAGTAAGGTATTCAGGAAGAGCAATAAATTCTTTGGTCATTATGCTTCCCGCCGTGTCCTCTGGATATTTTAGTAATTCTTCCACGTCTACGGCTACTTCTTTAGGTAGTAAGTTCAATAATTCCTTTGATTCTTGGGGGGTTATCTCCCTTAAAAGGTTGGTGATATCATCAGTGCTCATTTCTTCTAAAATAGCGGAGGCCCTTTCTTTACCCAAACTAGATAGAACTTTCACTTGTAATTCTGGGCTTAATTCGGAAAATATTTCGGCAATTCTTTTGCCATCTTTGAGCAATTTAAATATTTCGATAGTTTGCTCTAAGGATAAATCGTCGGCTAATTCTGCAAACTCGGGAGGATAAAGATCATCAATAGCTTCCCTTATTTCCTGAACCTTTTTCTCTTCTAACAGCTTTATTATTTTTTCTGCCAATTCCTTCATTTTTCTTCTTCCTTTTTGATTTTGGTCTCCTTAATTACTTCCAATAAAGAACTTGCTTCCTTGGCAGGAATATTTTTCAGAGGGACGTTCAATACTTTTAATTGCAGAATCCTGTCCGCAAAATTAATTTCTATCCTATCCCCAACTTTAACTTCATCTCCAGCTTTAGCAATTCGGCCATTAACTTTAATGCACTTGGTTAGACAGGCTTTTTTAGCCTCGGTTCTTCTTTTAATTATTCTGCTTATTTTTAAAAACTTATCTAAGCGCATAGGTTTAAAATTAACCAATTCTACAATTGACTAATTAATTTAGTTATTAGCGAATAGTAGATAGTATTTAGTTACCTGGTTAATTGGTCAGCTAGTTAAGTGGTTTTTATTAATTCCTCAACTAACCATTCCTCTTTAGGCAATACACGTACTATATACTATTTTTATTCTTTTGATTTTAATTGAGGGAAAAGGATAACTTCTTTTATAGAATTAGAGTCGGTAAGTAGCATTACTAATCTATCAATCCCTATACCTAATCCACCAGCGGGAGGCATCCCATATTCTAGAGCTTCAATATAATCTTCATCCATAAAATGACCTTTCCTTTCTCCGGCTCCTTTTTTAGTAGCTTGTTCTTCAAATCGGCGCCTCTGTTCCGCCGGGTCATTCAATTCGGTAAAGGCATTGGCTAACTCCATTGAACTAATAAACAACTCAAAACGCTCCACCAATTCCGGATTATCCTTCTTTTGTTTTGAAAGTGGAGAAAGCTCAAGCGGATAGTCCAGAACAAAAGTGGGTTGAATTAAGGAAGGCTCAACATATTTTTCAAATAACTCATTGGCAATTTCCCCTTTGTTTATTTCACCATCAATGCTTAAATTATATTCTTTAATAACTTTTAGATAGTCCGGAGGTTCTAGATTACCTATTTGCACTCCGGTAGCCTCTTCGATTGCTTTATACATACTTATCCTTCTCCAGGGAGAGGTAAGATTAATCTTATTCCCTTGGTATTCTATCTCTAAACTTCCTAAGACCTTTTTGACCACATAAGCTAATAATTCTTCAGTAATTTGCATCATAGTGTAATAATCACCATAGGCCTCATACAATTCTAACATAGTGAATTCTGGATTATGTTTAGTAGAAATTCCTTCGTTTCTAAAATTCCGGCCCAATTCATATACTTTTTCGAAGCCTCCCACCAATAAACGTTTTAAATATAATTCGGGGGCAATTCTTAAATAAAAATCTTTGTTTAGGGTATTATGATGAGTAATAAAAGGGCGAGCCGTAGCTCCTCCAGGTATGGGTTGCATTATAGGCGTTTCTACCTCCAAATAACCCTTATTATTTAAAAAATCTCTTATCAATTGTATTGTTTTACTTCTTTTTATGAAAATTTCTCTAATCCCGGGGTTAACTATCAGGTCTAAATACCTCTTGCGGTATCTAATTTCTATATCTTTTAAGCCGTGCCATTTTTCAGGCAAATTGCGTACAGATTTACATAAGAGAACAAATTCTTTTACTAAAATAGTAATTTCTCCAGTTCTGGTTCTAAAGATTAAACCCGTTACACCTAAAATATCTCCTACGTCTATTTTCCCAAAGAGATCAAAGGGCTCTTTCCCAACCTCACTTTCCTTAATATAAATTTGTATTTTACCGCTAAGGTCTTCAAGGTTGCCGAAGATAGCTTTCCCATGCTTTCTTAAAGCCATTAATCTACCCGCTACCGAAATTTGCTCTTGGTTGCACTGGCCAATCTCTATATTTTTATTTTTTTCAATTAAATCACTTATTCGACAAGCTTTTACAAAGCGGTACCCGAAAGGGTCAATATTTTTTCTTCTTAATTCTTCTATTTTTTCCCACTTGTTAGATAATATTTCTGTGACATCCTTTTTTTGGTCCATCTAATTCACCTCATATTTCTCCCCTCATAGCTTTAGTTTAAAAATTTGATTAAATTCCAGATAAATCACAAGATAATCAGGGGGGCTTCGCCCCCTGAAACCCCTCCAAGAGAATACAATTCAAGAAAACTCTATCTTGTTTTACCAACTAGATAGGAGAGAAGTTTGCTCTCCTGAAATTTATCTTTATTATTTTATCATAAAAGAGTTTAAAAATAAAAATAATGAACAAAGTTCTAAAAATAGAGAACCCGGTTCATTATTTTTATTTTTAATCTTTCAATTTATTGCCTGGCCAAGCAAAACAGCCAATAGGAATCTAAACTATTTAATTTCTAAAATTTTATACTTAAGGTGCCCAGCTGGAACCCTAATTTCTGCTATCTCGCCCTTCTTTTTTCCTAAAAGTCCCTTTCCAATCGGTGAAGAAATGGATATTTTTCCAAATTCAGGTTCAGATTCTACATAATCTAAAATAATATATTTAATCTTCTCGTGGGTATCCAAGTCTTCCACTAATACTTCTGACCCCAGTGATACATAATCTAAGTTTTCTTCTTTATCTATTAATTCATAATTTTCTAAAATTTTCTCTAAAGTTAAGATTCTTCCTTCAATGAAGGCCTGCTCATTTTTAGCCGATTCATATTCTGCATTCTCTGCAATTTCACCAAAGGTCACTGCATTTCTAATTTTTTCCGCAATCTCTTTTCTTTTTACAGTTTTAAGGTAACGAAGTTCTTCTTCAATCCTCTTTAAACCTTCTTTGGTTAGCATTACTTTTTTTTCTAGCATTACATCTCTCCTTAGTAAATATTTTAATTATACTAATGATTATTATATTAAGATATTCAGGGGATACCTCCCCTGAAACCCCTCCAAGAAAATACCTTTAAAATACTATTCCAAGAAAATGCTATCTTGTTTTGCAAACAAGATATTCAAGGGGAATTCTTCCCCTTGAGAACCCCTGAAATAACTTCCGACTAGCACCTGTATTCAAACGATATACGTTATACGTAATACGATATACCATTTTGTCATTGCGAGGAGCAAAGCGACGAAGCAATCTCATCCACTTATACCCGCATCTTTTATCTGAAAACAGTTAACTGCAAACTGATAACTATTTATCACCCTCACCTTACCTCTCCCTTCTAAGGGAGAGGATTAGAGAGCTGGTGTAAAAATATAAAATATATTGTTTCTTATCTAAAAAGAGTATTTTAATGGTATCGGAATTTTTTTGAAATTCCGATACCATTAAAATAACAAGATTGCTGGGAGACTAAACCCTCTCTGGCAGTTATACCTTGGTTATTCCTTTAAAGTTTTAGACCAACCCTTTTCTAATCACTTGTTTAAATTCCAACCCTTGTTTAAGCTCGTGCCTAGGAAAGGAAACGGACAAAGGAATTTACTTTTTAGCCCCAGAATCTCTTGAAAATCCTGAGGCTCTCGATTAACATTATAGAAATAATACTGCCAAACCCCTAATTAGGCTTTTTATCTTAAAAATAATTAAAATTTAAGCACTATAAACTATCCCCCCTATAGTGCTTAAATCTAAAAATATTAAAACTATATTATGTTTTTAGAGAATTATAGGATATTAATGTCTTCTTGTCAAATAAATCTTGAGCGTTGTCCAGGACCTACTATACCGTTTCTAAATTATGATTACGTTGGTTATATCAAAAAGTAACAGATCACTTATCTTGATCATTGTGGCCTCCCCTATTACCAAGGGGGGAACTGTTGAGGTCAACTTCCGATTCAAATTAATCGCCTATTCCCAGAAGAGAACCTGGACTTGTGGACTACTCTCTACCTTTTTATAAAGCCGATCAAATAGCAGGGTAGCTCTATTTTTCTCCTCCTAAAGGTCTAAATTTTTAATATCTTCTTTTTGCCTATAGATTTATTTATACTTTATTTTTTAATTTCCTTCCGCATATTTTGGGCAAATCTTTCTGCTTCCTTTTCTATACCTTGAACTTTTCTAATAGCACCCGGATCATTGGCAGTAGCCATCAGGGCAAAATAGGGAGGCAATCTAAATCCTTTATTAATATTTAAAGCCCCTAACAATTGTTCAGCTACACAATCACTACCTGAATTTCCTGAAACGATGATGGAAAACAAACTTTTATCCCAAAATTTTACTCTCTTATAAAGTACCGACAAGCGGTTTATTACGGCCATAAGTTTTGCTGAAACTGCATCATTATAATTGGGACACAACCAAAGGGTACAATCTGCTTCCTCAATGGCTGGGAGAATTTCTTTTACCATTATACCTCCATAAAAACAGCTTTTTTCTTCGCTATAATGGATGCAAGTCCTATAAGAACATCCTCTGCAATCTACCACTGTACCATTTTCTACATGTAATTCTCTTAAATTTTCTCCCCTTAAATTATCTTTAACCATTCTCCAGAGCATCAGGGTATTAGAAGTCTTAAAAGAACTGGAATGAAGGACCAATATCTTGGGGTGCTTAATTATGGTAAGTCTTTCCATTATTAACTTACCGATTAATTCTTGAATCTGTTTTTGATAAATTTTTTCAAGAGACATATCATAGATTTTTTGCCAGGTGGCCAAATTGCTAAGATTAGAGGTTGCCTCTACTACTGGATGGCCAGGAAATCTACACCCCAGTAAATTAGCCAAAAAAACTATTCTTCGCGCCGTATTTTTGGTAAATAATTCATTAGGACTATGGATTATAATTACTGCTTTTGAGTCGGATAAAGAATCCTCTCCCCTTTCTTTTAGTTTCAAGAGTATTTCCCCTAAAGGAATATTAAATCCGCATTCATCTAATTCTATAGCAAAAACTATCTTTTTATCTCTTAAATCAATAATATCTGTAAATTTTTTAATAACTAGGTGGTTATACTGATTATAATTTTCCGCAGCTTTTTTTAAACTATTAGCAAAACTATTAGATAGCTTTCCCGGGATTATCCAATAAATCGTGTCCATATAATAACTTCCTCTTCTCAGTAGGGATTAAATAATCTAAAAGTAAAACGCCACACCCTCGCTCAAAATTTAAAATTTAAATTTTTAACACTGGTAAATATTATCTAATTCTTGATAGCTCTTTTTTATTTTTTCCTCTAAATCAGGGGGGATATCCAATCTTTCTATCTCTACTCCTGATGGATGTAATCTATTTTTTGCCCCCATAAATACCCCTCCTATAAAGCTTGCACTGTAATGCCATTTCCCCCTTATAGTAGCTATAAGTGGTAAACAGGCTGAAGATAACGCTGGGGCAATATAAGGTTTAAAACCAATTCTCCTTATTTCTAAATTGGCCTGCAAAGTATAATAGGTAAGCAGCTCAGAAAGTTTTTTATCATAATTTTTTATACTGTTGGCAATTACTAAACCTTGCCCATGGGGCCCAAATACTCTGCCTTCTTTATAGTAGTTAGAGGTTTGAGGAATTAGTTTAGAATAATACACTGCCCGAGCAAACATCACCCCTAATCCATATCCTCTTATCTGTTCAGCAGCCAGACCCTTAAAATCAAAATCCCCCTTTTTATTTTTATTGCTAACCCAAAAGACAGTTTTACATAATAAATCTACTGGATCTGAAACTATGGCAAATATTCCCTTAAACGATTTTTTTCGGGCTTCCTGAGCATATTCTGAGATTATTTTAGAATTACCTTCAAATTGGGAGAATCTTACATCCTTCTCTTGTTCCTCCCCTAAAGGGGGAACGCCTACCGTAGCGCAAAAGACCAATAAGTCGCAATCAAAAATTTCTTTTTCCTTTAGGGCATATACCTCAGGATAGGTCTGGATAACCTCCGGATCAAATATTTGATTTGCTTCCCACTCCCATCTTTTTACCCTTTTAGGGTCCTTATCATAAATACCAATACCTTTAAGGTGTTTACCACCTAATAATCTTAATCCTATAAGTAAAGTTCCTCCTACATCTCCCAATCCAACAATATTAATCTTCCAACTTATAGGAAACTGATAAGCTATTACCTCTTGCCAATTAGGATATTCGGTATTAAGCGAAGTAACCCTTTTTTCTTTTATTTTTTCTTTAAGCCAGAAAGGTAAATTACTACTTATTTTCCGCGGCTTTTGTAGTAAATGAATTCCTTCTTCTCCCAAAAAGATAAGAGAGGGATCAGTCACACTAAAACTTCTCCTAGATTTTAGAGGATTTAGGCGAGTTAAGGCATAGATTAGACCTTTGCTATTTTTTGCTTCACTTTCCGATATTCTACTTAATTCTCGATATTCTACCGGGGAAATTAGTATCTTGCCTTTTAATTTATAATAGAACATCTTTAATTTTTCCCCTTTATTTAAACCGTCTTTTCGTCCAAAGGCTTTTTACCTTCCCCTATCGGCCATTTCTCTAATTCGACCTAAAAGCTCAAGGTCATTCCTTAGATAACGAGAGGGGCTAAGCTTTAAATTGTATTCTATGTCTTCTCCCTGATCGGGATATCGAGGATAAATAATAACTTCCCCCAAATGATCAAGGGTTAATTTTCTTTGCTGAATAGTCTGGTATTCCTCTTCCAGCGCCTCTAAAATAGTTAAGGCACTTTCCATACAACCTTCCGAAAAGTTATAAATAATCTTCCCAGAAACACCTTTTATAAAAGAAGGGAAAGCGTAGGGTAAGATTGAATTAACAGATCTAACTAAGTTACCTTGAGAGCCACTTTTTCGTTCTAAGCCATCTCCTCCAATAAAAGGGTACAATTCGCTTTCGTTAAACCATAGGCGGAGATTAGGGATAAAATGCACAGAGTCTACCTCTCTATTTAAAAGGAAAGCAATTTCTTTTCCGCTTCCTGATAATGCCCCTACTATTATTTTTTTAATCTTAATATCATACTTTTGGAAAAAGGGTTCTAAACTCTTTATTCTATACCCTTTATGCAGATAATCATCAATTAGAATTACTGGCATATCAAATGAACGAATTACTTTTACTTGGTTTTCCAAACTCATATAATTAGGGAAAGCGTCAATTTTAAAATTCTGCATATCTGGGGAAAATATTTTTTCTGTATGAAGAGATTTAGTCACGGTATTGGGAACTACCATTTTATGCAAAATCTTTCCAAAGGGGACACACATCAAGTCCCCTAAAACTCGGGGATTCAAAGGTGTGGTAGAGACATTATTTAGCTTACATATTTTTTTAACAATAGCCTGATTAATTAAATTTATATTAAACGGTAGTACTATATTCCCGGGGTAAAAAGTAGTTATTAATTTCAACAACCTCTTCCGAGATAAGGTAATTGATTTTTTAATATTTAAATTATGATTAAAAGGTTCCTTTATAATATTCTCGGTATCCAGATTAATTATGCAAGGCCTATTCATATCCACTACAAATATTGAATTATCCTGACTAGTAAAAGGTAGGTGATGAAATCCCATTAATTCTAAATTCTGTTCTAAAGAATTGGTACCATAGTTAGGTAAGATATTTCGGAAAATTGCATAATGGTAATCTTTCTCGATACAGAAAGAAAGAGTTTCCGTAAGAATAACCTGTTCAAGATTTTCCAATCCTGATTTATTCTTAGCCTCCTTTATGGTAAAAATGCCATCAATCTTTATCATCCGTCCTACTGCATTTTCTCTAATATATTCAGAAATCAAATTATCTCCAAACTCCTGGTAAATAATACTTGAGCGGATCCAGTGAAAAGCTGAAAATCCCAATATCCTTCCCTGGTGACTAAGATCTCGCAAGAGTAAAAATCGAGGGCTTGGTTTGTTAGCCACTTCCTCCAATCTCTGGAAGATATCTTCCCGGTTATATTCAGGAAATATTTGAGAGTAAAGTTCTGCTATTAAATCAGGATTAATACCTTCAATGATCTGTACATCCAGGGAAATGGTCTGCATTATGCTCTTATATTGCGGCTCTCTCTGATATAAATTATTTTCATAAATATATCTTTGGGCTAAAGGATCGATTAATTTAGAAATATCTCGATTTTCATCAATACTTTCTCTTATTTGGCTCGAGCTCACCTCTTCATAAGGGGAGGTAAGGTTAAGGGTGATGACCTCTCCCTCAAGCTTTTTAAAGGCTTCTTCCCTATTCTTTTCTCGCTGGTTATTAAAGATTAAGGTTCCTCTATCAAATATGATATGAGGAAAAGAATGTATAGAATTTGCGGTCTTCTCCTTTTGATAAGCAGAGGCATTTAAGATTACATCACTCCCTACCACTATGTAAACTACAGAAGAGGGGAAGCTGTTTCTTAATGTCTTCAAATCATTCGGGTAGGCAATATTAACTGGCAAATCTTCCGGATATAAATACGCTTTGAGTTCGTCAGCAATCGAAATATTGATTATATCCTTCCGGAAAAGATGGGGTTGAGTTCTTTTAGACCAGGAAAATTCATCGATGGCTAAATAAACTTCAAAACCGAGCGCCTCGATGGTCCTAACTATTTCTTTATGGCTTGAAGAAAAAGGGTCAAATGATCCGGGGAAAAAAGCAATTTTAGAAGGAATTTCAAGTTTTATACTACCCTTAAAGAAATTATAATCGGAAATAAACTTATATATGTAGTTAAGTCCATTACAGTTGCTTAAAAACATTAATCTTTCTGTTTCCGCTGGAGTTAATAAGGTTAGGATTTTTTTAGCCATAAGTTTAAATATATAATTTTTATCCTCTAAACTGAGGTGTTTGGAACCAAATATTTCCCTACCCATTACCCTTAAAACTATTTGTCTAACCTGTGAGCTATAATGTACTAAGCCATTTAACAGGATACCGACCATTTGGTTAAGTTTATTTTCGTAGGACCTTTTGCTTTCTTGGAATCTTTCTTTATGCTGAGGATAATTAGCAATAGCTATACCGATAGTCCTAAGTAAGAGAGAACTTAAACGAGGCTCTGATTTTTTTATCTTTTCTATTAAATCACCGATAAGTTCTTCTAATTCATCGGGAGGGAGAAAAAGTATTAATTGTCCTAAGTAATAAGGAATATACTGGGTAAATTGGTAATCTTCCATTTCCAAGGCCCGTAATAGCTCAATCGCTATATCATTCTGTTGCTCAAAAGATAAATGGGGCATTAAATCTACCAGGGCCTGCCCCGCTAAATTTCTAATACTTTCTTCTCCACTTACCTTTAAGATATTGCAAAAATGTAAAGCAGTGTAAATTTCTTCTCGCTTAGCCTGTAAGGTATATGCTAATAAAAGTTCTATCTGGGTTTTTTTAATAATCCAGCTCGTCGAAGTTTTAAGGTTACTTAAAAAAATATGCTGTAGGTTTTTCAAATCTTTTTGATAAAACTCTCTATATTGCTCGATGATTTTGTTATCTAAGTTTAAGGCTTCGGCTATTTTCATCTTTAAAAAATTTTCAGCAGGAATGGCAGAGGCTAAAATATTGGCGGTAAACATTTCTCTTAAGGAATTAAGTAAAGTTGAATTTTTATCCAGTGAAGATATCAGATATAGAATGGTTTCCCAAGCCACTAGTCTTAAATCACTATTTTCTTTTTTTAATATTTCTAAAATATAATTAAAGATCCTGGATGAAGATTTTTTATCAGAAGAAAGAGGGATATATTTAGCAGCTTTTGCCAAACAAGCTTGGATTTCCTCATTATTATTATATAAGTCTTTTCTATAATGTCTTAGTACAATTTTTTTATGACGACTGTCTTGGCTATTTTGACTCTCAGTAAAAAAAGAAGAAATCATAATATCCGTGGTATTAATAATGCGAGATTGATGAAGAGGAAGCATTTTATGACCCGGCTGTAAAAAATCCTTTAAATACTTATTTAATAAATCATAACTAGTAATACGGGGAGATTTTATTTTAACGTCGGAGGGAATTTCCTTACGGTAATCTTCATCAAAATTAGCAATTAACTTCCCAATAAGCTTTGCACTTCTTCTCCTTACTTCCTCTTCTGGATGCGTTAATTGTTCATATAAATACCGTAAGGTAATTATTTTCTGTCTAGGAGTTAAATAAGTGGAATATTCATTAAATATTTGTAAATATTCTCGTAAGTTATTCCCCTCTTTTTCGCTTCGGGCTAATTCTAATAGCGAATTTAGAGAAGACTCATTTCTGAACTCGTGCATTAAGTTGATATTATGCTCTATAGAAAGGAATTTTATATTTTGTATAACTTCCTGACCAAACATAAGTGAATAATATGGAGTCCTATGCTTCTTGGGGAATATCTTTTCGCTCTCTAATTCAATGTTCACCCCTAAATTTAACATATAGTCTTCAAAATCCTTCAACTTGGCGTATACTCGGTCATATCTTCTCCTTTTTTTTTCATCAATTTTATCCAGTTTGTTCAAAATTACCTGAAAAGAATCTTGAAGAGTAAAGATCTTCATCTTCTCTCCCTTAGAATCATTACTTTCGCTTTTCACTCGAAAGTCAGAATAAATTAAAATAAGAGATTCGAGGGGTAAATTTTCTAACTCTAAATCCCAAACCGAATGGTTTACTGCGATATGCCCGATATAGGGGATATTATGCTTTTTAAACCATATATCGGTATAATAATAATGCAAATAAGGAGTCCTCTCCAGCTCATTTTTTTTGCACCCATATTTCCCTAGATCGTGCCCTATCGCTGCTCCTGAAACCCACGATAAATCAACAGGAATTCCCAGGTTAGATAACTGGCGGCTAATAAATAAAGCTATCCCATTAACTCCACATATATGATCAAGGGTGCGGTAATTGGCCACCTCCTGACTTAGTTTCATCATCTCGTAGAGATATTCATCATTAAAAGCCTTTAAAAACCGCTTATATTCAGCAGGATTTTCTAATTTAGCCCTTTCTTCGCCATTTAGAAAATTTAGAGGATATCTACTCTGAAAGGTAGAATCACCAGAAGATTTCTGAAACTGCGAAATTACTCTTAAAACTTCTAAATAAAATAAGAAAGTCTTTCGGCTATCCTTAGAAATATTTTCCCCAGATAATTCGGCTGCCTCAGGGAAAGAATAGGATAGGGAAAATTGATATACTTTATAAAGCCAATTATGGGGATTATGGCTTTTATCGATTATAGTTAGTATATCCTGACATAAATCATATGCTGCCTGGCAACTATAATCCTTCTTCTCTATCATGCCTAACGATTTATTTATAAAGGCAGGACTTTTAATATATTTTTCTACTAATTCATTCTCCAGGGGAGTAAGATCTAATATTTCTGAATTTATAATTTTTCTAAATATTTCTTTAGACCATTCGGTACCGGTCATTTTATTCATTAAAAGGTCCCTTACTCTTTTATTTATAAAATCTTTTGAAAATTCTACAACTCTATGCTATCCTTTAGGAAGAGTAAATCTTTGATAAGGATAGATTAAATCAGGATCCTTTATCTTCTCCATATTCGCTTCAAAAATTTTTATCCATTCCCCACCCTGGTTATAAAATTCTTCCGCAATTTTCCAGAGAGAATCTCCTCTTTTAACTTCGTAATAATCTGGTTTAATCTTTTCCTTAATTTCTGCTAACTCGGCTTCCAATCTTCTTTTTTCTTCTATTAATAAAGATAATTTATCAGCACATTCTGCTTCCTTTTCTTTCATTTCCATAATATCTTTTTCCAATTCTTCTTTCTGTTGTTCAAGGAGAGAGATAGCCCCTTCTTTTTCCGTAAGAAGTTCTTGCAAGCTCTTTAGTTGGGCTTCAAGTTTGCTCTTTTCTTCAGCTAATGCCGATAATTGAAGGGCATATTCTTCTTCTAAAACTTTTTCTTCTCTCGCTGCACTGGTTTTTAACTCCTCGATCTGTTTTTCTTTCTCTTTTAAATCTTCTTTCAGCTCCAAAATAACTCCTTCTTGAGAAAGAGCCGTCTTTTCCATTTCTTCTTTCTGCTGCTCCATAAACTTAACGGTCTCTTCTTTTTCGGCCAACAAAGAACCAAGTTTGAGTTTTTCTTCCATTAAAACTGACAACTTGGTAGTATATTCCTCTTCCCTTTCCTTCTTCTCTTCACTTAATTGGGATATTTCTTTTTTTAAATCAATTATTTCCTTATTTAACTTAGTTATATCCTCTTTAGATCCAGCAATCTCTTCCTCTAATTTAAGGATAATTTGCTCTTTTTCCGTGACCTCGTCCAGCCATATCTTCTCTTTCTCAGCCAGCAAAGTTTCCAGTTGAGTCTTTTCCTGTACTAAGGTAGACAATTGGGTAGCGTAATCTTCTTGCAAACCTGTTTTTTCTTTGGTCAAACTTTCTTTTAATTCTTCAATCTGCCTTTCTTTTTCCTTTACGCTTTTTTCCAACTCTAAAATAACTCCCTTATTTTTCTCCAACTCCAAGTTTTTTTCTGCTACCTCTTTTTTAGCGTAGTTAGCTTGATTATAATTATAAATGCTTATACCAGCAACGATTAACAAAATTATGATAAGTAAAACCATTAATTTTTTTGACATTTTTGCCTCCCTACTTTTATTTTTTATTTTTTTATTTATATTTTTAATCACCTGTTCAATAATTCGACAAAAAAAATCAAAAAATCCTCTTGGGTAATCAAAAATATTATTTTTATTATTATCTCTTGTTTAACTTTACCAGAGGAGAGTTGCCGCCCCTAGAGCACCAGCCTTATCACCCAGTTCTCCAATAGTAATCTTAAGAAATTTATAATTAGTAGGAAATACCCTTTTTTTTACTTCTTTTCTAAGGGGAATAAGAAGTTTATCCCCTTCATTGGTTATCCCTCCCATTAATACTACCATTTCCGGATTTAATATATTAACCATATTGGCCACACCTATCCCCAAATAGGTAATAGCTTCTTCTACTACCTCGGAGGTTAATTCGTCACCTTGGCGAGCTACCTCAAAAATGGACTTTAAACTAATAGTATCAACCGATTCTGTTTTATCTAAATTTAAGAGCGGGCTTCTTAACCCCTTTTTGATCCTTTCTCTAATTCTATTTTTAATTCCCGTAGCAGAAGAATAGGCTTCCAGGCAACCATAGTTTCCACAATTACACAATGGTCCATCTTTATTTACCGTCATATGTCCTAATTCTGCGGCACCATAATTGTGGCCATGATATATCTTGCCTTCAATAATTATCCCGCCTCCAATGCCGGTTCCCAAAGTAAAACCAACTAAATTGTTTATACCTTTACCCGCTCCCCAACATCTTTCTCCCCAGACAGCTGCATTAGCGTCATTTTCTAAAACCACTTTTAAATTAAATTCCTCTTCCAATATTTTTTTTAAAGGGATATCTTCCCAACCTGGGAGATTAGGAGCAAAATAGACAACCCCCTTCTCGACATCGAGAGGGCCAGGAGCCCCAATCCCTATCCCTCTTATATTACTTGGAGCTAGGTTAGATTGAACTATATTTTTATGGATGGTTTCTATTATTCTTCTAATAGTAGCCTCTTTGCCCCTTCCGGCAAAAGTTGGATTTTTCAGGTAGCTTATTATCTCACCCTGGCTATTCACTATAACACTAACAATATTAGTCCCTCCTAAATCTACACCTATAGTCAAGTCTTTCTTTGTATTGTCCATAAGATAATCAGGGAAAATTCCCCTCTGGAACCCCTCCCTTAAATGTATTTTTCATCTTCCCGTTTTCACAAGGACAAAATTCTATCACTTATCGCTCTTTTTCTCTCCTTTTTACTAAAAGGACTTTCTTGCTTATTTATAATTATGCCCTTATACCATTTGTTTTATTATACCACTCTTCTTTTCTGAATTATGGTAATTTTGAGGTCTTAAGATAACTTTTTTGCTTAATTTTTTTTCATGCTTTTTGTTCTGGGAAGGCTTCCTTTGTCCCTTGCTTATTGCCTCTACTACTTTATAGTGGCCAAACTACCTTTAAAAGAATCTGGAGCTATAATTATTTTCATTCTCTTTCATTGCTTCTTTAGAAAAAACATGGTATTTAAGTTACTAATGCCCAATACAATTAAAGCCCTTTCACCGTAAAACGGCTACTTGGGCTTTATAAATTATTTATCTGATTTTTTTATTAATTTTACATATATACTAATTTTTTAAGTTTGCGAACTGATTGTTTATTTAATTTCTAATTAAAAATCTTTGCTTCAGAAACTTAGGGACCCTTCTATTTAGTGTTTTAATATTCTTCTTCATCTTCTTCATCATCATCTTCTTCTATTTCTATTTCATCATCTTCTTCTTCATACTTGTCTTTACCTTTTCCCTTATCTTTACCCTTATCTTTTCCCTTATCTTTATTGCCACCACAGGCACACATTATCCAGTTCACCTCCTTTTCTAAAATAATAATGGTAGAATCCCTTCGCTTTACTTAAATCGACCGTTTGCGGTAGTAATACTACAACCAAAAAGACTTTTTGTCAACCACTTTTTAAAATTGTCAAAGGGGACACGGGAGTAAGATGGTATCCCCCTGGTAGGTATTAAAGAGTATTATACTAATTAACTCTTCATCTTCCACCGGGAATCTGTATTGGAAATTAATAATTAGAGTTAGCTAGCAAACTGGTAAACTGGATAACCAACCTAATGCTATGGTATAATAAGCCAAAAAGGGATAAAAATATCAACCTAATGAAGTTGACCTAAAAATGGGAGAAAATAATAAAGAAGAAATAAAATTTTTAGCCGATAAGATGTTAGGTAAATTGGCTAAGTGGTTACGCCTCTTGGGATATGATACCACTTACCCTGCTTCGGATAAAGATATGGCTCTTATTATTGCTGCTCAACTCGAAAATAGAATATTGCTAACCAGAGATACTCATTTAATTAAAAGAAAAGACCTAGGAGATTTTTTATTTATAAAAAGTGACCAGGTAGAAGAACAACTTTTAGAGGTAATAAAAGGATTAAAATTAACTATCCCGTTTAATTCTAATTTATTTTCTCGTTGTTTACTATGTAATACCTCTACTATAAAGATAGACAAAGAAAAGGTTAAAGGTCAAGTCCCTCCTTATGTTTTTCTTACTCAAAATGATTTTGTTTATTGTCCTTCTTGTCAGAAATATTACTGGAAAGGTACACACTGGCAAAGGATGAGAGAAAAATTAAAAAAACTTATTCCCTACGATAGCGAAGGGGGGAAATTCCCTTAACCCTCTTTTAGTATTTTTAATTAATTGATCCTCTTCGAAAAGTAGTAAAAATAAAGAAAAACCCTTTATCAATTATTTGCTATTCTTCTTTATCAGGTAAGACTTCTACTCCTGGAAGTTTCTTCCCTCCTAAAAATTCCAAAGAAGCCCCACCACCCGTAGAAAGATGAGTTATTTTTTCGGTTAAGCCTGTTTTCTCAATTGCCGCAACAGAATCTCCGCCACCCACTACAGTAATTGCCTTTCCATGCCTATCGGCTAACACTCTGGCTATCCTATTGGTTCCTTTAGCAAATTTTTCAATCTCGAAGGCGCCCACTGGCCCGTTCCAAAAAATAGTCTTAGCTTTTTTTATTTCCTCTTCAAATCTAGCTAAAGATTCTTCACCCAAGTCTACACCTATTCCCTCTGCAGGAATATTGTCTATCTTTACTGTTTTACACTCTGCCTCTGCTGATACCTCTCCTATAGCTACCACTAAATCAGAGGGTAAAAGTATTTTGTCCCCCTCTTCCTCTGCTTTTTCCAATATCTTCCTTACTATTTCTAAATCATATTCTTCCAGTAATGAATTACCCACTTTATAACCTAAAGCAGCTAAACAGGTATAACTCATCCCTCCGCCAATCAATATTTTATCCGCTTTCTCTAATAAATTCTGTACCAAGTCAATTTTTCCCGATATTTTTGCTCCTCCCAATAAAACTACAAAAGGTCTCTCCGGGTTTTCTAGCAAATTACTTAATACCTCTATCTCTTTAGCCATCAAAAAACCAGCATAAGAAGGTAAAAATTTTGCCACTCCTACCGTAGAAGCATGGGCGCGATGAGCTGTACCAAAGGCATCATTAACAAATAGATCACCTAAATTAGCTAACTTCTTAGAAAATTCCTGATCATTTTCTTCTTCTCCCGGGTAAAATCTTAGATTTTCCAATAAGACAACTTCACCATTCTGCAGGCTGAAAACCACCTTTTCTACTTCTTCTCCGATACAATCATTAACTTTTTTTACCTCTTGCCCTAACAACTTGCTCAGCCTTCTGGCGATGGGGTCCAATCGTAGTTTCTCCACAACTTTCCCTTGAGGACGGCCTAAATGACTCATTAAAATTACCTTAGCCTGATTAAAAATTAAATAATTAATAGTAGGAAGGGCAGCTTTTATTCTTGTATCATCAGTAATTTCCAATCTTTCATTTAAAGGGACATTAAAATCAACCCTTACTAAAACTTTTTTACCCTCTAATTGTTCCTTCTTTAAATCCCCAATAGTCTTTTTTTTCATCCTAGACCTCCAATATTTTTTAAAACTATAACTAAACTAATCTTTATTCTTAAATTGCTTAGCCATCTCATACTCATATATATTATATATGAGTATCACTTTTAAAGCAAAATTATGCCCCCTTAACTCTCCTCTATAAGATTAATGCCAAAAAAGCAGCAATCAAAATAGCGGGAAGGAGATTCCCTGTTCTTATCTTTCTTATTTCTAACAAATCAAATCCTATGCTTAATATAAGAACTCCTCCCACTGCCGTCATTTCGTTTATCACCTCGGGAGAAAGAAAATCTCTAATTAGTTGAGCCAGTAAAGTAATTCCCCCCTGGTAGAATAAGACTGGAATAGTAGAAAACAACACCCCTATTCCCATCGCTGCCGTAAGGGCAATAGAACTAATCCCATCCATCAAGGACTTGGTATAGAGTATCTCAGGATTACCACTTAGCCCTTCTTCGAGTGCACCCATTATCGCCATAGACCCTACACAATACAGTAAACTTGCCGAAACAAACCCTTCTACAAATCTTTCGGAAACAGCGTTTATCTTGAATCTCCCTTTTATTTTCTCACCAAATCCGGTTAATTTTTCTTCAATTCCTATAAACTCACCTATTGCCCCACCAATTACCAGGGAAAAAATCATTAACAAAATACTACTTATCTGGAGAGCCATTTGTATCCCTATGATTAAACAAACTAATCCTAAAGCCTGCATAACTATTTTCCCCAGCTTCTCAGGAAACTTACTTTTTAAAATAAATCCTATTAAACACCCTAAAATAATGGCTACTACATTTACGAGAGTCCCTTTCATTAATGGATTATCCTTTAATAATTTAAGATTTTAACTAAGACTATTTACTCTATACAAGAAAGATAAGAATAGTTTAAGTATTTTTAAAATAAGTAAAAAATATGCTATACTTTAAGCTAGCAAAAATGAGCATTAATAAAATTTATCTTCCTGCCTTTAATAATAACTAATACGATTTTAAAAATTTGGAGAATATATAATTCCTTGAATGAATTAATTTTAAATAAAAAAAGAATCCTCCAGGGATTAATCATTTCCGTAGTTATTGGAATAGTATCCTTTTTAATTATTACTCAAATTACTAATAGCCAAAATATTTGGTCAAGCCTGTCTTACCTGGACAAAAGATATCTTTTCCTATCTCTTGCTTTAATAATAGGCGCTGCGGCTATAGATGCTCTTCGAATAAAAATGGCAGTAGAAGCCGTTAAAGAAGAAATTACTTTCATCGAGGCTTTAAAAGTTTATTATATCAGTAATTTTGCTGGGGGCATAACTCCTTTCTTCTCAGGCACTATACCTACTCAAATATATCTATTCCATAAAAATATCAGACCTCAAATTCCTTTAGGCAAAGCTACCATGATAGCTACTATCATACCTCTATTTAAGACCTTAGTTTTTACTATCCTTACACCGGTAATTTTTTTATACTATAGGAAAACCCTCACTAATTATGCTACTATTTCTATAGTCCTTATTAACGCGGTTATCTTATTCTCTCTTTTTCTTATCTTTTTATTTATTTTAGCCGCGAAATTTCCAAAAATATTGAGAGAAATAATTTCTAAGATTCAACGATTACCTTATATTTCTAAACTTTTTCAAAAAGAGAAGATAGCTCACCTAGTTAATCAATTAATCTTAGAAATTGAAGAATTTCATCAGAGTTTTGATTTATTTAAAGAAAATCGTATTAAAATATTAGGGGTCGCTCTCTACACCGCTATTTTTTATGGTATTTTTTTTCTTATAGCTCCCCTTATCCTTTGTGGTTTCCATATTGATTTCCATCTCTCCTACGTATTAGTACTACAAATTATATTCTATTTTGTTTTACCTTTTATGCCTACCCCTGGCGGCAGTGGGACAGCAGAGGCTAGTTTTGCTTCGCTATTCTCTTTCTTCATTCCCCCTTACCTTTTAGGTCCTTTTGTAGGAGTCTGGAGATTTGTAACTTTTTATTTTAATTTAGGTATCGGGGGTATAGTGCTTTTTATAGAAATCAAAAAATGGAAAAAGAAATAAAAAAGGATAAATAAGTTATATTTCCTCTTCTTCTTTCACCTTTCCCTTTGTTCTTCTTTTACTTTCCCTCCAAGCTTTATAAATTTGATCAATCCCTAAAACAATTATCAGTATGGGCCAAAATTTCCAGATATTTCGGGAAATTACCAAATTGAAGAAATAATGGGCCAAGAATATGCTCCCTATGGCCACTAATATTATCCCAAAAACAGTAGATTTGGTTTGCCATATTTCTTTAATCCCCCAAACTACCAAAATTACTGGCCATAAAGTCCATAGCTTGCCCCATATTTCTAAATTCGTAAAATTTTCTATTATAAATCCTACTCCCACTACCAACAATATTAAACCAAAAAACCAGTTCCCTTTGTGTTCTACACTATTATTCATTCCTCCCCCTCCCCTTTGGTTTTTTTCTTTAATAATCTAATTCTTTTTGCTTCTTGCCAGATATATTCTAAATCGTAAAATTCCCTTTTCTCTTCCGAAAATATATGAACTACTACATCACCGTAATCCAGTAAAATCCATCCTGTCTCTGGGCTACCTTCCTTATGTAATAATCTAATTTCGCTTTCCTTCATTTTTTCTACTATAAAATTATTTATAGCCTTTAACTGAGGCTCCGACTCCCCAGTAGTGATTACAAAATAATCAGCAATAAGAGTTAATTTATTTAAGTTCAATATTACTGTATTTTTTGCTTTTTTTTCTTCGGCAGCTAGAGCAGCTAATTTAGCCATCGCTAAAGATTTCTTCTTCAAAAAATCACCTCTTATTATTAGTAGTGGTTAATCGAGAAAATGCATATATTTACTAACCCTTCAATAACTATTTGTCATATCTTTTCCTAAGATTATAGCTACATCAGATTTTGTATTATCTTGATAATCTTTCACTATCTCCCCCTCTTTAAATAACTGCTTAAACTGGTTATCTAAATTTACCCCCTTAGAATAAACTATAACTTTTGTCCTTTCATAATCAAAGCGATCTGCATTATCGATATTTACAATTTCAAACCCCTGCAGTTCTAATTCTTTAGCCATCCTATGAGCCACACCAGGCAAACCGTTTCCATTAAAAATCTCCACCCTTATACTATTGTTTGGACTATAAAGTAGTGATTTTATTCTCTGTCTTACTTCTTCTAGATTGGGTTCTAAATAATTAACTCCCCCAATATAAACTGGTTCACCTTGAATAGTTTCAAATTCAAACTTTTCTGGACCTATGCTGCTCAGCAAGTTAGCTAAAGCTGTTGCCTTCGGCAATTCAATATTAGTTTGCACACACCCTTTCACCTCTTCTAATAGTTGAGGAATTTTCATTATAGAGCCAGGGGCCATTATCTTATTAATTATGGCCATAGCTAATTTTTGTTGTCTTTGTATCCTTCCTAGATCACCTAATTTATCCTGTCTAAATCTAATATATTCTAAGGCTTTTTCTCCATTCAATATCTGCTTTCCAGGATAAAGATCAATCTTTATCCCTCCTGCCTGATCTACATAATACATCCTTTTTTCTACTTCAATTTCTACCCCCCCCAGGGCATCAATTATGCTAACGAAGCCTTCAAAATCGACTACTACATAAAAATGGAGGGGAACATCCAAAAACGAGCTTACTGTTTCACTTATCAAATCTATCCCTCCAAAGACATAGGCATGATTTATTTTGTCTTTTCCTCTTCCTGGAATTTCTACTCGCATATCTCGGGGTATGGATATCGCCACTACTTCTTTAGTCGAAGGGGCAATGCTTAAAAATACTATACTATCAGCGCGGCTAACCTTTTCTACTTTATCCAGACCTATAACCAGGATGTTTATTTGTTCCGAGGATAGTAAGCTTGAACTATTAAAACTATTAAAAGGAAATATTCCTATAAATCTGGATAAAAATATTATTAAAACAGTTAACAAGCAAGCAAAAGACAAAATTAAGACAAATTTTTTATTTTTTTTCTTCCTTAAATGTTTTCTACTACTTTTTCTTGTCCTCTCTTCTTTCAAATTATTTTCCTGCATCAAGTAAAGCCACCTTCGCTAAAACGTTATTCCGAGCCCCAATAGTAGCCGGGTGGATTAATAAACCTCTTCTAATTAAATGTAATAATCCACTATCCATAACCTTTAATACTGCTTTATCCAAACTAAATTCGGCTATTTTTCTAACCTCTTCTATACCATCATTATTTCTTAAAGGTTCGATTTTGTCACTTAGATAGATTATTTTATCTAACAAAGACATCCGAGGAGCTCCTGTACTATGGACCCTTATCGCTTTTAAAATAATGGGGTCTTTAATATTAAATTCCTTTTCTGCTATTGCTGCCCCTATTAAAGGATGCAATAATTTAGGAATTTTTTGACTAAATTTGTCTATTTTTATATTATATTTTATTAGCATTTTCTTTTGGGTAGAATAGTCTAAATCTTTGGCACAATCATGCAAAAGTCCCGCTACTTCTGCTTTAGTTATATCACCGCCATATTTTAAAGCTAATCTTTGTGCTACCTGAGCAACATTTATCGAGTGTTCGAATCTCTCCTTGCTGACCATCTTTTTTAATTTAACCTTTATCTCCTCAATGTTCATTCTTATCTCCTGACCGGTAATTAACGGCTAAACTCCTCTCCAACTATTACACCTTATTTTTATTTTTGTTCTTTTTGGCTTTATACCAGATATTCGAGGAAAATTTCCTCTAAAGAAGTTACCTTTTAATCGGAAATCTCTTGAAAAGTTACCGATTACCATATAATCCCTTCTTATAGATATAGGCTTCCACTTCGTAAGGAACTAAGTATTTGATATTTTTCCCCTCCCTTACCCTTCTTCTAATATCGGTAGAAGAGATAGACAAAAGGGGAATTTCCATAATTTTAATAACCTTTCTAAATCTCTGGTCTAATTTATCTAAGTCATAACCTGGTCGAGTAGCAGCAACAAATTTACAAAGCTTAATTATTTCTTCGCTCTTATACCAGGAATCTATCTCTAAAAAAGCATCAGCCCCCGTAATAAAAAATATTTTTACTTTATGATTATATTTTTCTAATAATTCTTTTACCGTATCAATGGAATAAGAAGGACCAGGCCGGTCAAGTTCAATTCTAGATACTTCAAAAAACGGATTATGGCTAACCGCCAATACCGTCATTAAATAACGGTGTTCTGAGTCAGAAACCTTATCTTCTCTTTTATGTACGGGATGATGGCAAGGAATAAATAATACTTCGTCTAACTTATATTCCCTTCTCGCCTCTTCAGCCGTAAATAAATGTCCATAATGTATGGGATCAAATACTCCTCCCATTATTCCCAGACGCCTGACCTTTTCTTCTTTTAAAATAGTTATTCCTCCTCATTGCCAGTTTCTGTTTTATCTGCTAGCAATTTCCTCTCTCCCCGGACTTCCCCATTAATTACTACCAATATCTTATCTTTTTCGGGATAAAACCAATTCTCTATCTTATCACCTTCTCTAAAGCTTACTTCGATGCGGGAAGGATAGCCAAAACCAGAATATCCTTTCTCCTCTAAGACCTGCTGATAAGGTAAGGCTCTTGCCTTTTCTAATCTCTGCCACAATTCTTTTTCTTTATCGGTCCACTGTAAAGAATTATAGATTTTACTTAATTGAATATAAGATCTCCAGTAGGCCGAGGGGTGGTCAAAAGACACTGAATTAGTAGCTTCCTCTATGTCAATAGCCTTCTCATAATTTTCTAAGGCTAAGGGACGAAATTGCGGGTTTATCTTGTCTCCTAAAACCCGATAAACCTCTCCGGTCCAAAAATAAGCTTCTAACAGATTCGGCTCGAGACTTGCCGCTTTTTTGAAATAAGGGACGGCACTAAGTAAAATATCCACCGAAGGAACATCTTCTGCGGAAAGATATTCGTCGGGATTACCAATCATTTTAATTCCCTCATTAAAGTAATCAAGGGGATTATCGGATCGCACCCGCGAAGTGCTTTGAAAGCTACTTGCCAAATAACTAAAGGCATAAGGATTCTTCGGGTTAATCTCCAACACCTTTTTCCATTGTTCTACCGCCTGGCTATAATCTCCTATTTGCCTATATACTTTTCCTAGCCAGTAATGTGCTTCTTCAAAATTAGGGTCCAATTCAATAGCCTTTTTATAATGCTGTTCGGCCTGTTCGTAATTTTCTTGGGTAAAATAGATATACCCATTTTTATAATAAGTTTGGGCATCTTGCGCATAAATTATCCCCTCCATTAAAACCAATGGTAATAAAAGGGATAATAATATACCTAACTTAATACGGTGGTAGCAAATTTTAGCCATCCATTTTCACCTCTTCGGTTTTTTCTCCTTTATGTTTATCTTTGAGACCCAAAGACTTGCCCTATTTTCTACTGTAGATTATAACCCAAATTATCTTATGATTGCTTTAATTTCTCTACATAATTCATTCTTAAATTCGCTAATAGGCCTTCTATTCGCTTAAGGTCTTCTGGGGACAGAGCATCCTTTATTTGCTCAAAGAGAAAGGCTATACTATCAATAGAAATCTTGGCTTTCTTCAAATCCTTATTTACTTTTTTGGTCTCCGGATTCATTATCAGTCCTAAATACTCCCAGGCCTTTTCACTTAATAAACCTATAAACCAAATAAAGAGGGTAACTAAATCGAGTTCTTTAGTCGATTCTTCTTCCTTTTCTTTTTCTTCTCTTTTCTCTTCTCCTTCTACATTTTCACTTACTTTTTCATCTTTTTTTGCTTCACCTTTTTTCTCTTCCATGATTATTAACCTCCTCTATACTAACTGCACAATAAGCAGCAACCCCTTCTTTTCTTCCCACAAATCCCATCTTTTCACTAGTAGTAGCTTTAATATTTATCTTTTCTAAAGGTAAATTCAGAGTCTGGGAAATATTTTCCCTCATCGCTAAAATATGGGGCAAAATTCGTGGTTCTTCTATTACTATAGAAATATCAATATTATTTATTCTATATTTTTTTGCTTTTAAAAGTTCGTTAGTTTTAGCTAATAATTTTAAACTAGAAATATCTTTATACTGCTGGTCATCATCAGAAAAATGCTGACCAATATCTCCCTCTCCTGCTGCCCCCAATAGAGCATCGATTAAAGAATGGGTTAAAACATCAGCGTCGGAGTGGCCATTTAACCCTTTATCATAGGGGATTACCTCTCCCCCTAAAACTAGCTTCCTCCTGGTAGCGAAGGGATGTACATCATATCCAAAGCCTATACGCATAATTCTCCCTCTATTAGTCATTAATCGTTAGCCGGTTTGTCGGTTAGCCAGTTAACCCTAATTGCTAATTTCAAACCACCGATTAAATAGTGTGTGCTAACCAGATCGACCGGTATTCTGATTTTAATTTTTTATAAGCCTTTAGGGCTTCTTCTTTATTTTGCATAATACCAAATACAGTGGGCCCACTTCCTGACATAAGAGCACCTAAGGCCCCCCCCTTCATTAAATTACTTTTAATCTTTTCAATTTCCGGATATCTTTTAATAATCATCTCTTCAAAAGAATTAAATAAGTTTTGAGCTATCTCTCGAGGAATCCCCTTTTTTAAAGCCTGGAGCATAGCTTTCATCTTATCTCCCCCTCTTTTAGAATTCCCTACTAAATCTATATTATGGTAAGCCCATTGGGTAGATATTTCCAAATCAGGATTAATCAAAATAAGCCATAAAGGAGGCTCGATAGGAGGAAGGGGTATAATCTTTTCCCCTCGGTTATAAGCCAGTGCTGTCCCATTTTGCAAACAAAAAGGAACATCCATCCCTAATTCCTCTCCTATTCTTCTTAAATCTTCAACAGAAAGATTTAAATTATAAATTTTATTTATCCCCACTAAAATCGCCGCCGAATTGGCCGAGCCACCAGCCATTCCACTAGCTACGGGAATTCTTTTATCAATTCTTATTTTAACTCCACTTTTTATTTTATACTTCTGAAGGATTTTTTCTGCTGATTGATAAGCTAAACTTCCTTTATCAACCGGAATTTGAGGATTGTTGCATTCTATTTTTATACCTTCTTCTTTAGTAATGGTAAGGTTATCGGCTAGATTAACCGATTGCATTATAGTCTCAATTTCATGATACCCATCCCTACGCTTATTCAATATATTTAAGACTAAATTTATTTTAGCATAACTGGTTATTACCATTTCATCCCTGGATGGTAAATTAATCAAAAACTCTTCCTCCAATATTTCTGTTATTTATTACTAAATATTAAGATATTCAGAAAAAAATTTCCACCTAAAATAAAAGCCTCTCTTTTAAAAGATTCTCGGCGATAACTATATCAAAAGGGGTGGTTACTTTAATGTTTTCTTCTGAACCAATTACTATTTTCACTTTATGTCCATATTTTTCTACAATTGCCGCATCGTCAGTAACATATAACTTATCCTGGTAGGCTTTTTTGTAGGAAGAAAATATAAGATCATACCTAAAAGTTTGGGGAGTTTGAGCTCTCCAAACATGCTCTCGATCAATAGTTTCTTTTATAAACCTATATTTTCGACTTTTTTTAATAGTATCCTTAATAGGAATGGCTAATATGGCTGCTCCATATTTTTGAGCTGCTTTAACTGAACTTTGAATAAGTGTTTCTTCTATGAAGGGTCGGGCACCATCATGAATGACCACTATATCGGTATCTTCATCTAAAGATTTGAGGCCATTATAAACCGAATTTTGCCTGGTTCTACCCCCATCAATTAGCCTCTTTACTTTGCTAAAATTATACTTAGAGATTACATTTTTTTTATACAAATCCCTTTCCCTTTGGTTAACTATCAGGTAGACCCCCTCGATAAACTTACACTGTTCAAATTTTTCCAGGGTATAGGCAATTATTGGTTTGCCATAAATTGGTATAAACGGCTTGCTTATCTTGGCATTCATTCTTTTGCCCAATCCCGCCGCGGCGATTAAAGCTACCACTTTCATATTTCTATCCACTTTATTAATTTATTAGTCGTTAGCATTTAGTATATAGTATTTAGTAATAGAACGAAAAATGAAAAGTGCAAAATGCAAAACTATAACTCAAAATTAAAAGTATAAATTAGTACCAATATAATATTAAATTTTTTATTTTCACTTCTAATTATATAGTGAAAATTATCAACTAAAATCTTGTATTTAATGCTAACGACTATTCACTATCGACTAGTTTATTGTTCCACAGTAAAAGAAATTTCCTGATATCCCTCAATCACCATATTAGTTTCTATCTTAGAAATTAGCGAATCTCCTATTTCTTCGTCAGAACTTAATTCCTTTGAATAAACTTTTATTTCTCCGATAATTTGATTGCCTTTAGGCTTATCGGTAATATCTTTACAAACTTCGTCTAAACTTTTATAAATTTTTTGCTCCTGGTTAGTGCTAATCTCTATCCCTCGCTGATTAGCGAAATCTCCGCCTCCACTGATTAATAACCAGGCTTCCCCTTGAGGCATATCGGAGGGAAGCTTGATAGACAATGTTTTTTCTATCCAATCCTCTCTAAAAGGTTTAATCTTAATTCGAGCATTAAGGCAATCTCCAGGTTTTAAAGAGGAGTCTTCTAAGGTTACTTCTTCTATCCTGCCAACTTTTTTCTCGCGCTCTATTTTGATATCAATATCTATCTGGTCTAAGTTTACCTCCTCAAAATAATTATTAATAATCGCCTCAAAAATTTCGGGTATTTCCGAAATGCTTTGGATAGCTATATCCTGGGAATTATAATACATATTTTCTCTATAAAGATATTTCCCCTTTTTTTTATCCTTTAATTCTATCGCTACTTGAGCAGTACCTGCACCTACTCTATCTAAGGCGTTATCTATGGCTTGCACGGNNGGTTATGGCGGATACCAGAGGTTCTAATAAGTCATAATCATTTACTAATTGAACTTGCATAAGGGAAGATGGCAGTGATAAATCCAAATTGTCAACCTTTATTTTAAGAGGGATTATAAAGGGGAAGGCATTAATTTCTCCTGATATCCCTGCTCCTCTATCCTGGGTCACTTTTCCTACCAAATTTAGAGGGGCGCCTAATTTAAAAGGCATAACTATATTAGGTAAGCTGTGATAGATATAGGCCGAAGAAAGAAGAAAAGAAACTTCTCCTTTTCTCAAAAAAGGATGTCCGAAAGCTAAAATTTTATCCCCTTCTCGATAGGTTACCGTCCCTAAAGAAGCAATGTTGACATCACCGCGGCTTAACTGTATTCCTATTGCTGAACCAGCTTCTATTCTTGAAGAGGGAGCTTCTCCTACTTCTTGAAGATCTATTTTCTCTAAACCATAAGTAGTGCCCTGAATTGGCTTTAAGTTGTATTTGGATAATGAACTACTCAAGAGGTTAAGAGATCTACCTTTAAGACCGCTGACTACTACCGAGGAAGTAGTGGGGCAAAAAATATTACTCCCCCCTTGGTCTTTATCATTTTTAGTAGAGAGATCAAATATTTTTAACATTTCCTGAATGGGGGTTAAAAGACAGAGGTTGTGTTCACTCATTTCCCAGGCGTGAGAAACCGCTCCTACGAGTTTACCGTCTATATAAATGGGACTACCACTCATCCCTTCCGATATCCCTCCACCTGCTTCAATTTTTTCACCACTTAAATAGGCCAAAATAAAATTACTAATTCCTCCCTCTCCTTCCATTACATCTATAATTTGTACCCCAAAATCTTCTATTTTTGTCCCATGAAATACGGTCTTACCTATCCCCGTCATGCCTGGTTTCACTTCAGAAAGAGGCATAAACTCATCATTGGAAAAGACAGTATTTACGCTCAGAATAAATAAAGTCAGCCAAACAATAACAAATTTTATTATAAATAAAATAACCTTTAATTTTTTCTTCATTTTATCTTCCTTATGGAAAAGCGCAAAACCTAAAACCATAGCTTAAAATTAAAAATATAAATTTGTACCAATATAATATTAAATTTTTTATTTTTAATTCTAATTATATACTGAAAATTATCAACTAACATCCTGTATTTAATGCTAACGACCATTCACTATCAACTATTCACTTATATGAGCTTACTAATCCACTTTTTAATATATGGATATTATCCAAAATTTTACCCGCCCCTAAGGCTACACAGGAAATTGGATCCTCTGCTACATATACCGGTATCCTGGTTACTTCACTCAACAATCGATCAAAATTTCTCAACAAAGCTCCTCCTCCTGTAATAACAATTCCTTTGTCCGCTATATCAGCTGCTAATTCCGGAGGAGTTTTTTCTAAAACTGCTTTAACTCCTTCTGTTATAGTTTGTAGAGAGGAATTAATCGCTTCCCACACTTCGTTAGACCTGACAGAAATGCTTTTGGGCAAACCAGAGATCAAATCTCGCCCTCGGATATCGGCAGATAATTCCTCTTTTAATTCTATTTCTATTGCCGAACCAATTTCTATTTTTAAAGTTTCTGCTGTCTTTTCACCAATCAATAAATTATATTTATTTTTAATATATTTAATAATATCTTCATCAAAATTATTACTGGCTACCCTCAAGGATTCACTGACTACTATGCCACCAAGAGAAATAACGGCTATATCACTAGTTCCTCCTCCTATATCCACAATCATATTCCCATAAGGTTCACTTACATCTAATCCCGCCCCAATAGCAGCAGCCATTGGTTCTTCAACTAAATAGGCTCTGCTTGCACCTGCCTGTATAGCCGCTTCTAATACTGCCCTTTTTTCTACCTCCGTCCCTCCAGAGGGAACACCAATTACCACTTGAGGCCGAAATATCTTACTATTACCACATACTTTTTTTATAAAATAATTCAACATCCTCTCGGTTATCTCATAATTAGCAATTACCCCATTTTTCATCGGTTGTATAGCAATTATGTTTCCTGGTGTCTTACCGATCATATTTTTTGCTTCTTCTCCTACGGCCAATATCTTCCCGCTATCTCGAAGAATGGAGATTACTGAAGGCTCCTTAAGAACAATACCTTTCCCTTTCATATAAATTATGACACTAACGGTCCCCAAATCTATTCCCAAATTTCTATCTCTTCCCCACATATTTTTTCTCCCTCTCTTACTTATTCGTTAGTATATCTCCTCTATTTTTTATTTAGATTTCCACTTCCAGCCTCTATTTTTATACGAACTATTCAAGTTAATCCTAATCTTTTACTCTCTTAATTTCTGCTCCTAAGGAAGCTAACTTTTCTTCTACTTTTTCATAACCTCTATCCAAATGATATATTCTACTCAACTCCGTAGTTCCTTCGGCTACTAAACCAGCTAAGATCAACGCCGCACCCCCCCTTAAATCTGAAGCCATTACCGGGGCGGCACTCAATTTCTTTGCTCCCTTAATAATAGCGCTATGTCCTTCAATTTTAATATCTGCACCCATTCTTCTCAAATCACCGGCATGAACAAACCTATTTTCAAATACGGTCTCAGTAATAACACTTGTCCCCTTGGCTATACAGCATAGAGCCATAAACTGAGGCTGCATATCCGTAGGAAATCCAGGGTAGGGTAAGGTTTTGATATCGATAGCCTTAACTCTATCGGCCCCTATTACCCTGATCAAATTCTTTTCTGGTATAACCTTTGCTCCCGTTTCTTCTAATTTTACTATCACCGGTTTTAGTAACACCGGATCGATACTTTCCACTAAAACATCTCCTCCGGTTATTGCCGCGGCAACCATATAGGTGCCCGCTTCAATACGGTCAGAAATTATATCATAATCGATACCGCTTAACTTTTTTACCCCTTTTACAGTAATCAAATCGGTTCCTAAACCTCCTATTTCTGCTCCCATCTTGATTAGAAAATTCCCTAATTCTATTACCTCAGGGTCCTTAGCAGCATTTTCTACCTTAGTAATTCCCTCAGCCAGAGAAGCAGCCATCATTATATTCTCAGTTGCTCCTAAACTCGGGAAATCCAGATATATATCCGCTCCCTTTAACTGGCCAACCTCTGCTTCAATATAACCTTTTTCCACCTCCACCTTAGCGCCTAAAGCTTCAAACCCCTTCAAATGAAAGTCTACGGGACGAGCTCCAATAGCACAACCGCCGGGTAGAGATATTTTCGCTTTATTTAAGCGAGCTAAAAGTGGTCCCATAACTAAAAAAGAAGCTCTCATCTTTTTAACTAAATCGTAAGGAGCCTCATAATTATTAAAATCGTTGGAATCAATATAAAGTATATTATCTCCTTTCCACTCTACTTGCACCCCTAAAGTTCTTATTACTTCCGCCATCGTATCTATATCGGTAAGACGAGGAACATTTCTTAAGATACAACTCTCTTTAGTTAATAGAGTAGCAGCCATAATAGATAAGGCCGAATTTTTTGCCCCGGCTATTTTGACGGTCCCCTCTAATCTTTTTCCTCCAGTAATAATAAATTTCTCCAAATCCAACTTTCTCCTCCTTTATTTAGTTGTCCGTGAATAGTTGTTAGGCATAACCACGAAATGAAAACTATATCTATAGCTCGTTAAGGTGTAGTTAGCCAGTTTGCCAGTTGTCTAGTTTAAGAATTAAAATTATTCTGNNTCTACTAATTAATTCTCTACCTCCTTAATTCTCCACTTCCAACTAAGAACCGGCATTGAAAATTAACAATTAGAGTTAACTGGCTAACGAGGGAACCGGGTAACTAGCTAACCAAATACTAACTAACCACTAACGACTAAGCCAATATTTTCTTTAAGAGGTTGCTTAATAATCCCCTTTTCAGTAATAATAGCTTCAATATAACGATTAGGGGTAAGATCAAAGGCCGGGTTGAAAGCCTTTACCCCCCAGGGAGCAATCCTTTTTCCCAAAATTCTAGTAACCTCTTCAGGATCTCTCTCTTCGAGAGGTATTTTTCCCCCTGAATCCACCGAGGTATCTATAGTCGATAAAGGGGCAGCTACATAAAAGGGTACAGAATTTTCTCGAGCCACAACCGCCAAAGAATAAGTCCCAATCTTATTGGCTACATCACCATTAAGGGCAATACGATCGGCCCCCACTAGCACTAGATTGATTTTATTTTTCCCCATCAAAAATCCAGCCACATTGTCAGTAATTAAGGTGCAAGGTATCTCCTCCTGCATTAATTCCCAGACAGTAAGCCTTGCCCCCTGCAAAACAGGTCTAGTTTCATCAACATAGACATGTATTTTCTTCCCCTCCGCAAAAGCACTGCGGATTACCCCCAAAGCAGTGCCATACTCCACCGTAGCTAAAGCTCCAGCATTACAATGAGTTAAAATATTATCTCCATCTTTTATCAAGGTAGAACCATATCTTCCTATAGCTCGATTAGTCATTCTATCCTCTTGCTCAATATTTTTTGCTTCCTGTAGAACTAAGTCTTTTAATTTTAAAGGACTAATTTCTTTTTTAGCCCTTACTATTTTTATTATCCTCTCGAGAGCCCAAAACAAGTTAACCGCCGTAGGACGAGAGTTAGCTAAATAGTCTCTCGCTCTTTCCATATCTTGAACAAATTCTTCATAACTTTTTGCCCTGGAAGCAAGAGCAGCTAAGGCCATACCATAGGCAGCAGCTACTCCGATAGCCGGGGCACCTCTTATCTTCATCTTCTTAATCGCCTCTCCTACTTCTCGGTAATGGGAACAACTAATTATTTCTAACTGAAAAGGAAGCTTTCGTTGGTCAATTAAAAAAACTTTCCCTTCCTTCCATTCTATAGTTTTCATCTTTTCCTCTCTTTAATAGTCGTTAGTATTTAGCTTTACGCTATGATGCTATTTATAACGACTAACGAATATATACTAACTTAAATTAAACTAATTATTCCTAAACTACCCAAAGTTACCACTAGGCCCGCCAGCATAATCCCTCCTACTATGGCGGGAAAGGCATACCAAAATCTTATTCCAAAGACAAAAGCAGCAACTGAACCAGTCCAAGCTCCCGTAAAGGGGAGGGGAATTGCTACAAAAAATAATAAAAATAAAGCTCCATATTTTTCATATTTCCCTTCATAACGACGGGTTCTTCGAAAGAGCCCTTGAAAAAATTTATCTAACCAAGGCCACCTCGATAAGTAATCCGAGAAAGGCTTTAGACCTAACAATAAGAAAACCACTGGAACTATATTACCTAATACTGCAAAGACATAAGTTGGAAAAACTGGCAGTTTATAAACTGCTAATCCTAAGGGGATGCCTCCCCTTAATTCACTAAGCGGTAAAGCCGATAAAAAGGCCACCCTTAAAGCGTCACTAATCAATTTTCTCAATTATCCTCTTTACTAACTTGGTCATCAGGCGCTCTGCCTGGGAGGCGGCCTCTAAAATTTCCTCTACTTTAGTCTGGACTATTACTCCATCTATGGCTAAATCGGTAATACAAGAAATTCCTAATACCTTCATCCCCATATGGTTGGCTACGATCACTTCTGGAACTGTAGACATTCCTACCGCATCTGCCCCAATTTTTATCAAAAACCTATACTCGGCCGGTGTTTCCAAGTTAGGGCCGGTTAAACCGGCATATATCCCCTGATGCAATCTAATCTTTTCCTCCCGGGCTATCTCCAAGGCTAATTTAATAAGCTGTCGGTTATAAGCCTCAGACATATCTGGGAATCTAGGCCCTAATTCTTCATCATTAGGCCCAATTAAGGGGTTATTACCAAACAAATTTATATGATCAGTAATAAGCATTAGATCGCCTTTATTAAAAAAGCGATTCATTCCTCCCGCCGCATTAGAAATAACAATAGTATCTGCCCCTAATTTTCTCATAACTCTTACTGGAAAGGTTATTTCCTCTAAACTATACCCTTCATAATAGTGAAACCTCCCCTGCATAGCCACCACTTTTTTCTCTCCCAATTCTCCCAAAACTAGGTTCCCGCTATGTCCTGGCGCTGTAGAGATAGGAAAATTAGGTATATCATCATAGGGTATAACTTGTTTTCTCTCAATATCTTCAGCTAATCTACCTAATCCCGTTCCTAAAATAATAGCAATCTTTGGTTTCACTTTAGTTTTTTGATTAATGTATTCAACGCTTTCTGTAATTTTTGCTTTAAGTTCTTCCACCTTTACCGGTCCTCCTATTTCTTGTAAGTTTTGAAAATTACTAAGAATGCCCCGGGTCGGATAAATCCGACCCCTACACCAAAAAATATAAACTATTGGAAAAAAGTTTTCGGTTTTGAATTATGGTTTTTCGCTTTTCACTAACAACTATTCACTAACAACTATATACTAACGACTGATTTTTATGTTCGGGGAAAAGCTCTATAGTATTCCTCTTTAACCCATTTTCTGCTTACCTGAGTATAAACTTGGGTAGTAGAAATATCGGAGTGCCCCAAAATTTCCTGAACTGATCTCAAATCTGCTCCATTTTCTAATAAATGAGTGGCTACGCTATGTCTAAAAGTATGGGGGGTGACTTTTTTGTCTATTCCCGCTTTACAGGTATACTCTTTCACCAAATAAAAAATCCCCTGTCGCGAAAACTTCTTCCCTCGGCTATTCAAAAATAAAATTGTCTCTTGGGGATTTTTTACTAGCTTTTCTCTTACTTTTTTAAGATACAAGATCAAAGATTGCTTGGCTTTACTTCCAAAGGGGATTATCCGTTCTTTAGACCCTTTCCCTATACATCTCAACATTTGATTTTCTATATTTATATCCTCGACTTTTAAATTTATTAATTCTGATACTCTCATACCGGTAGCATACAATAACTCCAATATAGCCTGATCCCTTAAGCCTAAAGGCCCTTGGAAATTAGTTTCCTCCAACAAAATATCTATCTCCCTTTGGCTTAAAATGTGAGGAAGCTTTTTACTCAAGCGCGGAAATTCTATCAAACCGCTAATATCTTCCGGAATAAAATTTTCCGTCCACATAAAACGATAAAACATTTTTAAAGCAACTAAATTTCGAGAAATAGAATTTATTTCCAACCCTAAATTTTTTAAATAAAGAAAATAGTTATTTATTATTTCTCTGTTAAGGCAATCAAAAGATTGCAGCTTATTTTCTTTCAAGAAATTTAGGTACTTTGCCAGATCATATCGATAAGCAATTAAGGTATTTTCTGCTAGCCCCCTTTCCACCGCCAGGTAATCCAAAAAATATTCTAAAATTTCTTCTAATTTTTTTTCAGTTTTCATCTTTTATCTTTAGTTAATATTTTACCTCTAAATCAGAGGGAACTATCTGAATCCAGACATTGCCAGGAGTAAAGGCTATCCTGTTCCCTTCTTTGTCTAAAAACACAGTTCTTGCTTTTAAATCTTGCTTTTTCCAGACAATCTCTTGAGAACCGCCTTTAAAGAATACTAAACCTTTCCCTTCTCCCACTAAATCAATAGCTAACCTTCCCTCCTCATCAGTAACCTTGGTGTTGGCAAACTGAATTACAATATTATCTACTACTAACTGTTCCTTAGTCTGGGCATCTATGTGGGGCTCATTATTTATAAATCTCAGATATTTCATTGATTCAGGTTGATATTTATAGCTAACTACATAACGTTGATTATAGGGGATCACTATGGAATTAGCAGGTTTACCAGTCAATTTCTCCTGGCTATCGGTTTCAAATTGGTAATCCTCTTTCGGTACCATCTCCATATAACCTAGTTTATTAGCCTCTTTCCTTAATTCAACTGTGGAGGTATATAAATTATGTGGGGGGGTTCGTTCTTTAGAACGGCGGAAAGGTTGAAAATTTACAAATTCATTTATGTCATCAATTTTCTCCATCCTCAAAAAATTGTAAGCTTCTTCACTCCCTCCGGCATGAACATAAACAGACTGATGTTCCAAAGATTTACTAATAAAATAAGGGCGTGCACTCCTTACCGGCCCAATAACTTCCGCTTCTTTATCATAATAAACTGCTAAAAATCTAGTTATCCCTCCTTCCGTCAGCATTTCATAAACTATATTAGCCTTATCTAAACCACTTTGTGGTCGTGCTCCTTCTGAATTTTCTATAGTAATAGAAAGTGGCCTCCTGCCAAAAGGAGATTCTTTCTCTTTTGTCTCGGGGAGAGCAGTAATTTCTCCAGGATTAATTACCGTGCCATAGGTAGCTTCGATATTTTCTACCCCTCTTTCGCCTAAATCAATTTTCATCTGAGATTCTCCAGCGTCCAAAATTTCTCCTTTTACCTCTTTTCTACTAGCAATACTCTGTTTAAAAAATTCAGTAGAGACACTGATATCTTCTCCCAAGGATTCACGTGCTTGGGCAGGAGGAGTGCTCAATTGAGGCGTTGATTCTATCGGAGGGGTTTCTACCTCTACCTTAGGCACACCGGCTTTTAATTCTTCTTTCTTCACTACCTTAGTGTCAGTTACCTCTTCCCTTAATTTAGGTGGTTCAGGGGAAACTGGTTCTGTCTTTTGACTAACTTGTAATTGGGCAACCGGTTGCTTTGCAGCAACTTCTGGTTGAGGGGTTTTTGGTTCCTGAGGAGCAGGAAGCTCTATCAGAGTCACTAAAGTTAATTCTTCCTTCTCCGGTAAAGGAATTTTTAAATCAAAGACCACCATATTCCCAAAAACATACAATAATAAAATATTTAGCACTAGAGAAACTATGAATGACTTTCCCAAAAAACTTGGTTTATTCTTTTTTAGACGCTTGGCTCGATAACTATATCCTGGCATCTATTCTTTACCCCTCAGTTAAAATATCTAAATTGCCTATTTACCAATTTATCAAACTGGAAACTTACAATCATTACTTATTACTTATTACTCATTACTCATTACTCATTACTCATTACTCATTACTCACTTTCTCAGTCGGTTTGGTAGCAATGGCAATTTTGTCTGCTCCTCCTTTTTTAATTAAATCCATTACTCTGATTACTTTTCCATGAAGGACATTCTGATCTGCTTCTAATATTACTATCTTTTGGGGATCCTTTTTTAACTCGGCGGCTATGCTTTCAGAAATTTTTAAAGGATCTATTAACCTTCCGTTAAAATAAATGGCATTATTTTCCGTAACAGTTACGGTAATCCTCTCCGCTGCTTCGGCAGCGGCAGCAAAGTCTCCACTCGGTAAATTTACTTCTACTCTATTCTCTAAACTTACAAAGGTAGTAGTTACCATAAAAAATATTAGTAGTTGAAAGACTACATCGATTAAGGGTGTTAAATCAAAACTAGCACTTTTCTTATTCAGATGACGACGAAACTTCATATTCTACTTCACCGCCTTGAACGATATTATCTTGCTCTTGCACCAATTTATTGCCATTATTTTCCTGGCTAACTAACAGGTCTAAAAGCTCGGTACAACTTCCTTCCATCTCCCTTATTATTTTTTCTACCCGTCGTGATAAATAATTATAAGCTACCACTGTAGGGATAGCCACGGTCAAGCCAAAAGCAGTGGTAAGCAAAGCTACGGAAATCCCTCCGGCTAATACTTTGGGATCACCAACTCCCATAGAGGTAATTACATTAAAAGACTGAATCATCCCCAAAACCGTTCCTAAAAGCCCTAATAAAGGAGCAACATTAGCCACCGTAGAAAGGACAGGAAGATTGCCTTCTAATAAAGGGACCTCTTGATTTGCACTATCTTCAATCGCTGCTTTTATTTCTTCTTTCCCTTGATCAAACTTCATTAAACCAGCTAATATAATCTTGGCCAAAGGAGTAGAATTTTTCCGACAGGCAGAAATAGCTGATTCAATATTTCCCCTTTTCACTAAATCCTTAATTCGAAGAATAAATTTCTTATTTTTAGTTTTAATATTTTTTAAATAGAACATCCTCTCCAAGAAAATGGTAACTGCCACTAACGAACATATTAAAATGGGCCACATTATCCACCCACCTTTTATCATAAAATCAAACATTAATTATTTGCCTCCTCTTTTTTTATGGTTTGTTAACCAGTCCCTTAGTTAGTTGGTTTTAAAATTTATTTAGCCACCACCTTTTAACTAAATGACCAAATAATTACGTAACTAATTCTTAGTAAAGACGCCACGACGATTCAGCAGATATGAATTTAGCTATCCACTATATACATTATTCCTTATTGTAAGACCTTCAATCTCTCCTTAGCTGCCTCCACATAGGGGCTCTGGGGAAAAGTAGAAATCAGGGCTTGATAATCAGCCTTTGCCTTTTCCTGATTTTCTAAATTTTCCCAGCAGGTTCCCTTAATATATAAAAGGTCATCAGCAAATTCCAATTCATTATAATCTTTTAAATATTCCTCGGCTACTTCGATAGCCTTATTATATTCTCCTTTTTTAAGATAAGAAAGGCTTAAGCCGTATAAAGCCTCAGGATAATATTTATTCCCTGGATATTCCCTTATTAGTCTCTCTAATTCGATAATACTATCTATCCACTCTTCTTCTCCTAAATATATCTGGCTTAACAAATACAAAGCTTCTACCCTAAAATTACTATCCACTTTACTGTCTATAAAATCCTTGAAGGCAGTTTTCGCCTTTTCCTTTTCGCCAAGAAAAAAATATCCTTGAGCTATTCTAAATTGAGCTTCCTCGGTAAATTCACTTTCTGGATATAAACTAGTCACCTGGGCAAACTCTCTTATGGCGGATTCATAATCTTGCTCTTCGAAATAAGTCCAGGCTATAGCATATTGAGCAGAAGCAGAAAGTTCTGTTTCCGGATATTTTTCCATAAAATTCCTATATGCCTCCCGGGCCCGGGAATAGTCTTTAAGATTATATCGGGCTTCTCCTACCATAAACTTTGCCCTTTGAGCTAATTCTAAACTTATTTCTCCCCCCTCTAACTCTACTTTTTCAAAGTACTCACTAGCCTGCGGATATTCCTTAAGCTTAAAATGACTCCAAGCCAACCAATAATAACTTTCAGTAAGTAAAGGAGAATCAGGAAAATATTTGATTAGTTTTCCAAATTCTTCAAGTGCTTCTTTATACTGATTTTGATGGTAATAATAATACCCTAATTTAAAATAGGCCTCCTGAGCATATTCGTCTTCAGGAAATTTTTCTATTAACTCCTTAAGGAAGGAAATTTCTGTATCTTTGTCGCCCATTTCTTCAGCAGCTTTCCCTCTTAGATAAAGAGCTTCGGCAGTAGAAACTTTTTCTAATTCCGTAAGAGCCAAGGGATATTTTTTTAAGCTATATAAACTCTTCCCTAATTCAAAATGGGCGGCATCAATTAGTTCACTCCCCGGGTATCGTTCAATAAATTCCTGAAATTCTAAAATTGCCTTCTCCTTATCCCCTTTTAGAGAATAAGCCAATCCCAAATCAAAAATAACCTTCTCTCGTAAGGAATCTTCGGTGGCATTATTCTTTAAATATTCTAGATTTTTAATAGCCGCTTCATAGTCAGCTTTATTTAGCCAACAGCGGGCTAATAAATAACGAGCCTCATCTTTAGCCCTGCCTTCCCCTTCTGTATCTATTAACTTTTCCAGTTCAGCTATCGCTTCCTCATACCTCTCCAATTTAAATAAACATAAACTCCTTAAATACTTTACCTCTTCAATTAAAGTAAAATTAGGGTATTGAGAAGCCAGTTGGGCAAAGGTTTCCTCTGCTTCTCGGTATTGTTCTAACCCCAGATACGATTGACCCACATAATAATAGATCTCTTCTATCTCTGGTCCGGAAAATTGAGCATATTTTACTAAAAATTCCTTGCCTACCTCCAGGGCTTTAGAATAGTCTCCCCTCTTCCAATAAGAGGCACATAATTTAGAACTAGCCGCTGGAATTAAATTACTTTCCGGAAATTCCTCAATTAATCTTAAGAATCTTTCCGTCGCTGGCTGGTATTCTCCCATTAGGTAAAGACACCAGCCGCTCCCTAAAAGGGCATCATCAGTGTATTCGTTCTTTTCGGAAGCAATTGCTACTTGTTCGTATTCAGCCTGAGCTAACTTATACTCCTCTTTTTGAAAATAACATTCTCCCAATAAAAAGCGAGCCGGATAATGATTGCTTTTTAGGCTCAGGGCTTTTTTAAACTCCTCAATAGCTACCTCGTAATCATTTAAAGAGTAAAATTCGTATCCTAATTTATAATGTTCCTCCGCCCTTTCTTCTTCACCGCTGGTTTTTAGTTCTGCTAGCTTCTCTACTTCTTCTCGATACTTATCCATCTGATTAAGCTGATAATAAGAACGAGAGAGGAATTGTCGTGCTTTTTCATACTTAGGATTATAACTTAAAGATTTATTAAACTCCTCAACGGCCTTCTCGTATTCTCCTTTTAGATAGTAATCGTAACCACTCTCAAAATACTTTAAAGTCTCACGTCCATATTCCTTTTCCTCTAAAGCTTTATTGAGGTAGAGCCTTGCGGAATTATCGAAAGGGTCTAATCTAATTACTTCTTCCCACTGAGAAATAGAATTATCATAATCAGCAATATTATAGTAAGTCAAGGCTAAAAAATAACGAGGTTCTTTAAACTCGGGATTATTAGAGATAGAGGACCTAAAGTAATTTATGGCCTCGGTATAATTTCCTTCTTTGTAAGCTAGATAACCCTTTTCATAATTTTCATAAGCTTTTTGACCATATTTATGAGACTGTTCGACTTTTTTAAATAACCAGGAAATTTCTTGATTTTGAGGATCTATCCTTAAAACCTCTTCGCTTTCTTTGAAAGCAAGATCCATTTCTCCCTTATCATAATAAGCCATAGTCAGGTAGATATGGGGTTCTAATAAGTTGGGGTTATACTGGATAGAAAGATTAAAATACTCGATAGCCTGATCCAATTCTTTCCGGGAATAAAAGGAATAACCCAACTTAAAGTAGGCCTGGGCTATTTGGGGGTAAATTCTTTTACTTTTTAATTGGTTATCTTCCACTAATTGAATGAACTTGGTTAAAGTATCCACTTCCTTAGCCGTCCAACGAGTTCGATTATAAATTTCTGCCAATAAATAATAAGCCTCAAAGTACTGAGGGTCTAAAGCTATTGCCTTTTCTCCATAATTGATGGCCTGGGCCCATAATTTTTTACTGGGATAATCTACCCCCTGGTACTCTTTAATGGCTCTATCCCGAAAATCAAGAGCCTTATAATAATTAATCAAAGCCTCCGATGAGGAAGTAGGAACTTCCTGGATAACTTCCTGAACTTTCGGGGAAAGTTCAAGGTGTAGTTCTTCCAAAATTAAAAAGGCAACTTCTTCTTTTAACCTAAAGAGTTTATCCTTTTCTACATAGACCTCTCGAAAAGCAGTAATTTCCCCATTTACACTGTCATATTTTTTAAGCTTTAAAACTAATTCAGCAGAGGAGGTAAAAGAAAAATCTCCGAAAAATATAGCATCCGTTTTAAAATCCTCTTTAGCTTTAATTAATAAGGGCTGGTCTGGCTCAGTTTGATAAGGGGATAAGTTATATTTGGTATAAAAATCCTCTATCTCTTCTCGTGAGGAGCAAGTGATAGAATCTATTTCAGTTAAATCATTAATTAACATATCGGCTAAACCTTTACTTAACCAATCCCAATCAGCTTGGTTGGTGTAATTAGAAAAATAGAGTATGCTTAAACTTGCTTCAGGGTTCTGGGCAAAAGAAGAAAGGGGGAACAAATTTGTAGTAATTACCATAATAATTACCAATAAAATAATAAAACCTAAAATTTTAAATCCTGCTAATAATAGCTTTTCTTTGGAAAATGACCTTTCCATTTCTAAAAGAAGATTAGAAGTTAACATTGACTCCTTCCGACCTATTAATCAAATTATTATTCCTCTCTTTTGGTAAAGTACAAAATACTAGTTCCCTTTCCCTGCTGCTCCGCTTATTTTTAAAAAATTACCTTATCAACTCTGAAAGTTTTTTCGAAAATCCTAACGTTAAAATTATAACTTATTTAGGGAAAAAAGTAAAAACTTTTCCTCTTATCTTTACTTCATCCCCTTCTTTAATCCCTTCTTTAATTAAAGCCCTCTCCAAACCTATTTTTTTGATTATTTTTTGAAAATATTCCACTGCCTCGGGGTTATCAAATTCAGTTATAGCGACCAGACGTTCAACCTCTCCCCCTGAAACCTCATAAATATTTCCTTTTTTGTTAATAATAAACCGGGGAATAAATTTATAAATTGCCTCTTCTTTAGCTAAGTCTTCGACCAGTACTAGTTCTTTTTCTTCCTTTTCTTCTTTTACCTTTACCTTATCTAAAAAGGAGGAAAGATAATCGACTAAATCCTTTACCCCTTCTCCCGTTAAAGCAGAAAGAAAAAAAATTGGACCCGAATATTCTTCTGAGACAAGAGCTTCTCTGAGAAGATCGAAATTTTCTTTTGCTTCAGGTAAATCACTTTTATTTACAGCAATAATTTGAGGTTTTTTGGCCAGTTCTTCACTAAATCTCTTTAATTCTTGATTAATAATTCTTATATAATAAAGGGGGTTTTCTTTTTTTATGTTGGCACCATCTACCAAATGCAAAATTACTTCAGTCCTTTCTAAATGTTTTAAAAACTTATTTCCCAATCCTGCACCCTGATGGGCACCTTCTATTAGGCCGGGGGTATCAACTACCACCAAACTTTTGATTTCATTTACCTTTACTACTCCTAAATGAGGAGTAAGGGTAGTAAAAGGATAATCTGCTATCCTAGGTCGGGCGGAAGAGATCTGGGCGAGTAAGGTGGATTTCCCAGTATTAACATATCCTACCAGACCTACATCAGCAATTAGTTTCAGATTGAGACCCAATCTTTTCTCTTCTCCTGGTTCTCCTTTTAAGGCAAATCCCGGTTTCCGCTGAGTAGAACTTTTAAAACGAAAATTTCCTACCCCTCCTCGACCACCTTTAGCTACCACCAACTGCTGGCCATTTTTTACTAAATCAGCTAAGATTAAAGATTTGTCCGTATCTTCTACCATCGTGCCTACGGGAACCTTTATAATCAAATCCTGGCCATCTTTCCCTTTTTTGTTTCCCCGTCCACCACTTTCTCCGTTCTCTGCCTTTTGATGAGGATGTTTATACAATTCTGCTAAAGTTTGAACTTTATTATCCGCCTCAATAATCACCTTACCACCTCTCCCTCCATCACCTCCATCAGGGCCACCTTTGGGAAGGTACTTTTCTCTTCTGAAACTTACCGCTCCATCTCCCCCTTTCCCTCCTTGAACTTTTATTTTTACGCTATCTACCAGCATATATCCTCTCCTATCCTAAAAAAATGTCAAGTATCTTTTGCCTTATACTAAAAAACCCTGAGTTTAATAAAAACCCAGGGTCTAAAATTACAAAATCATTTTATCAGTTTAATACTTTTCTGCATAAATACAGATTCGCTTCCTATCTTTTCCTTCTCTTTCAAAACTTACAAATCCGTCAGTCAAGGCAAATAAGGTATCATCGCCCCCTCTTCCCACATTTTCACCAGGAAGAATTTTAGTCCCTCTTTGCCTTATTAAAATATTTCCGGCCTTTACAAATTGACCAGCAAATTTTTTTACGCCCAATCGCTTGGACTTGCTATCTCTCCCATTTCTTATGGAACCTTGACCCTTTTTATGTGCCATAATCTCACCTCGCTCTCTTAAAAACTATCCGCCCGACTTACATTATATCATACTTTCAGAATAGATAAATTTTCAAAATATTTTTAAATTATCTAACCACTCCACTAAATCTTGCCTTAACAAATTTAATAATAACTTAAAATAATATCTGAAATAATTTCTATAGCTTACAGTTTTATTTCTTCAATAAGAACTTCTGTATAAAGTTGTCTATGACCAGTCTTTTTTCGATATCTAGTTTTCCGTTTATACTTAAAAACTATTATCTTCTTGGCTTTCCCCTGATTTAAAATTTTTCCACTAACTTTAGCTTTTTCCACTAAAGGTTGACCAACAATATACTCTCCTTCTTTATTTATCATCAATACCCGGTCAAATTCTACTGTTTTACCCTTTTCCTGGTCGATCTTTTCAATCCTAATAATATCCCCTTCCTTTACCCAATATTGTTTCCCTCCGGTGGCAATAACCGCCTCCATTTTTTAAAACCCTCCTTCTTTTCTAAACTCGCCAGAATCAGGCAGTAACTTATCCGATCTAAGTCGATTACTTCTCTATAATCAACCCTTCGCATCTCATCTGAGCAGAATAAAAACGGATGCTTATAGAATTTAACATAAATTTATATAGTTGTCAAATTAATTATGTGCCGTCCCCGAACAAAGTTGAAGGATTTTTCTGGCAATCTTCTTAGAATTAAAACCAAAATAATCCGCCAATTGCTCAGCTCGGCCACTCTTACCAAAAGAATTCATAAAAACGACATACGAAGAAGAATTATTTAATAACCGATACCACCCCTCACCAGTACTGGCTTCTATCACTACGCGAAGGGCATTTTGAGGACCTAAGATCTCTTCCCGGTATTTTTTCTCCTGTCTTAAAAATTCTTCTCTATCGGGGATAGATACCACTCGACTGGTGATCCCCTTCACTTTTAGAATAAGATTGACTTCACTAGCCAGGGAAACCTCGCTACCACTGGCTATTAATACTACCTGTGGGGCTTCTTTCTCCAGATGAGAGATAATATAGCCACCCCGGAAAAATTCTTCCGTACCTCGATGTTTTTCCAAATGAGGTAAATCCTGCCGGGATAGAATCAGAGCCACTGGACCCTCCACCTTCTTAAAAATTTGTTCCCAGGCCAGTTTAGTCTCTTCTTCATCAGCAGGTCGGATAACTCTTAAATGGGGTATACCCCTTAGAGATTCCAGTTGTTCTACCGGCTGATGAGTTGGTCCATCTTCTCCCACAAAGATAGAATCATGAGTAAAGATATAAATTACCGGGAGTTTCATTAAAGCCGCCATCCGGATAGCCGGTCGCATATAGTCAGAAAAAACCAAAAAAGTAGAACAAAAAGGTCTAAATCCCCGGTGGGCAGCAATACCATTGGTAATAGCCCCCATAGCATGTTCTCTAACCCCGAAGCAGAGATTTCGTCCAGCAAAATTATCTCTTTGTACCTCTTTATACTTCTCCAAATAAGCCTTGGTAGAAGGGGCTAAATCTGCTGAACCTCCGACAAGATAGGAAAACTTATCCGCAATATCATTTAACACTATAGAGGAGGCTGAGCGAGTAGCTATAGGGGATTTTATAGCTAAACTCTCTAACTCTAAATCCTGAGGAAAAGTTAAGTTTAAGGCCTTATCCCATTCTTCTTTAAGTTCAGGGTATTTTTGCGCCCATTGACTAAATTTATCTTCCCATTCTTCTCGTTGTTTAATAAGTTGTTTTTTTCTATTTTTAAAAAACTCCCAAACTTCCGCAGAAACATAATATTTTTCTTCGGGAGGTAGCCCCAAATTTTTCTTTAAACCTCTCACCTCTTCTTCTCCTAAAGGCGCCCCATGAGAGCTAGAAGAATCCTGCTTAGTAGGAGCGCCGTAACCGATATGAGTTTTAGCTATTATTAAGGTAGGTTTATCCTCCGTTTCTTTAGCTTTAATCAGGGCTGCCTTAATTTCTTCAATACTGTGACCGTTAACCTGATCGATTACCTTCCAGTTATAAGCTCGAAATCTATCCGCTACCACCTCAGTAAATGTTGTCTTGGTCTCACCCGCCAGACAGATGCTGTTATTATCATAAAGAGCAATTAATTTCCCTAGACCAAGGTGACCGGCCAAGGAGGCCGCTTCGGAAGTAATCCCTTCCATCATACAGCCATCACCCAAAAGAGTATAAGTATAATGGTCAACAATTTTATAGTCGCTTGTATTAAATCTGGCGGCTAACATCCTTTCGGCCAGAGCCATCCCTACGGCATTGGCAAAACCCTGCCCCAGGGGGCCAGTAGTAACTTCTATTCCTGGAGTTTCTCCGTATTCCGGATGGCCAGGGGTCTTAGAATGAAGCTGTCGGAAGTTTTTTAGATCTTCTAAGGAAAGATTATATCCTGAAAGATATAGTAGAGCATATAACCAGCTCGACCCGTGCCCCGCCGAGAGGACAAAACGGTCTCTATCTGGCCAATCGGGGGTAGAAGGGTCATATTTTAAAGTCTCCCCAAAGAGAACCGCCCCAATCTCTGCACAACCCAGAGGCAATCCTGGGTGACCAGAGTGAGCTTGTTCTATCATATCTACCGCTAAACCTCTTATAATATTGGCAATTTTATAAAACAATAGTTAATTCCTCCTTCTACATTTTTGATATCTAATATTTTACCCTATGATTAAGTGGACCATAACCATGACCTATATCCAAAGAATTTTGAATAGCTAAGGTAATATATTGTTTGGCAATATCAACTGCCTCTTCTACTTCTTTCCCTTGAGCTAACTCAGCGGCAATAGCCGAAGAAAAGGTGCAGCCAGTACCATGAGTATTTTTAGTATTAATCCTTTTTGTCTTAAATTCTTTAAAATGGCTACCCTCAAAGAGGAGGTCTACTGCCTCTTCTGATAAAAGATGTCCCCCTTTTATCAAAACATTCTCCACCCCTAGTTTATAGATTACTCGAGCAGCTTCTTTCATATCTTCAATATCTCTAATTCTTAAATTAGTCAATACTTCGGCTTCTCTAAGGTTGGGAGTAACTACTTTAGCTAAAGGGATCAGTTCTTTTTTTAATGCCTCTACTGCCTCTTCCTTAAGCAGACGATCCCCGCTTTTGGCTACCATTACCGGGTCAACAACTAAGTTTTTTATCTTATATTGCTTAACTTTTTCCACTACGGTCTTAATAATCGAGACATTAGATAACATCCCTACTTTTACTGCATCAGCCCCTAGATCTTGCATTACCGCATCAATCTGCAGTCCCACAAAATCAGGAGGAAGATCATAGATACCTTGTACTCCCAAGGTATTCTGAGCCGTAATCGAGGTTAAAGCACTCATCCCATAAACTCCCAAAGCTAAAAAGGTCTTTAAATCTGCCTGTATGCCTGCTCCTCCCCCCGAATCCGAACCGGCAATAGTTAAAGCTATTTTCATTAGCCTCACCCCCTGGTAGAAAAAGAGGAGAAATGATTGTAGCCCTTAGGTTGAAGGTCAACTATTTCCCCGGATAAGTTTTTTATTTTAAGGCCTTGTTCCTTATCTCTAATCTCACCGATTATTGATACTTTTGTGCCTAATTTCTCTTTGATTAATTTAATAATACTATCCGCTTTTTCGGGAAGAGTAGTAAACAACAATTCATAGTCCTCCCCCCCATAGAGGGCTAAACTAAGTGGATCCACACCTAGTAGTTCTCCTACTCTTTTTGCCGCCGGAAGAATAGGAACTTTACCCGCATAAATCATTGCTCCTACCCCACTGGCTTTGCCTATTTGAGTTAAGTCACTAGCTAATCCATCACTAATATCAATCATTGAAGTTGCCACCTTTTCTCGCGCCATAACCCTCCCCTCTTTTAAGCGGGGTGTAGGAGAAAGATGAATAGATTTTACTTCTTGGGCAAGAGGAGGAGGGACTAAGGAACACTTTTTTTCTTCCAATAATAAAATTAAGCCGGCAGCAGAACCCCCTAAATCTCCCGTAACCATTATTAGCTCACCTGGTCTGGCTGTACTTCTTTTTACGATTAAATCTGACTCTACTTCTCCGATTAAAGCTATATTAATTATTAACCCCAGAGGCGAACGGACAGTATCTCCCCCGATTAAGTTAACTTCATATAACCTGGCTTCTTCTTTTATCCCCTCGGCTAACTCCTCGATAAATTCCACCGAGGTATCAGGAGAGATCCCTAAAGAAATCAGAGTATGACGAGGGATTCCCCCCATTGCCGCCACATCACTGAGATTAACCGCCATAGCTTTTTTGCCTAATTGTCGGGGAGAACCAGCAGAGAGAATAAAATGAATATTTTCTACCAGCATATCCGAGGTGGCCAGGGCTACTTTATCGGAAGAAGTACCATAATAGGCAGCGCAATCATCACCTATGCCTAATAAAACGTCCTGGGGTTTAACGATAGTATCTTTTTTTATACGGTCGATTAATCCAAATTCACCAATCTCAGAAATTCTCATAAGATTACCACCTTTTTTCTAGTGCTCTGCTAACTAAGGCAGAATAGTTATGAGATTGCTTCGCTTGCGCTCTCCATGACCTTTTTATTTGGTCATGGCAAGGGAGCAGGACNNCGACCGAAGCAATCTCCAGAAATATAACCTATTTTATCTAACTCTAACAAGGTACTAATTTATACTTTTAATTTTGAGTTATAGTTTTACGCCTTGCGCTTTATGCTTTACACCTCTTAATAGATTCTATTTTATTTCTAAATCTCCGGCAAGCTTCGGTAATATCGGGGGCACTAACCACGGCGGAGATAACCGCTACCCCATCAGCTCCTGCCTTTAAGACTTCTTCTAAATTATCTTCCTTAATTCCTCCGATAGCTACCAGAGGAATATTTACTGACCCTCTAATTTCTTTTAATCGGCCTACTCCTAAGGCCTTATCGGCACCGGGTTTGGTAGTAGTGGGATATATAGGCCCCACCCCTAAATAATCTGCCCCTTCTTCTACTGCTTTCTGAGCCTGTTCTATAGTCTTTGCCGAAACCCCAATTATTTTTTCTCTACCCAGTATCTTCTTAGCTAAACTAAGAGGCCTATCTTCTTGTCCTAAATGTACTCCTTCCGCCCCTACTATTTTTGCTACTTCTACCCGGTCATTTACTATAAAGGGGACGCCTTCCTGTTGGGTTAATTGGTGGATCTTCCGACAAACTTCTATCGCCTCCGCATCCTGCATCTCTTTATCCCGGAATTGAATCACCGTTGCCCCCCCTACCAGAGCTGCCTTTGCTATCTCCAGATGAGACCTACCCAGAGAAATTCTCTGGTCAGTAATAATGTAGAGGTCATAAGGCATAAGTCTTCACCTTCAGATCTTGGCAGATTATCTCTTTATTAAGGTTATACACCTCATCAAATAAGTTTGCTTTGAAACTTCCCGGCCCTCTTGCCCCCCTGGCTGCCCGTTCTCCAGCCAACCCAAAACAGACTAAAGCGCCGGTAGAAGCGAGGAGGAAATCACTACTTACGGCAGCAAAGGTAGCAATTAAAGAGGTTACCATACAGCCCGTAGCCGTAATGGTCTTCAACATCGGTGAACCGTTGCTTATTTCCATTACACTTTTTCCTTCCGTTACTATATCTTTTTCCCCGGTAATTACCACTACCTGATTACGTTGACGAGCTAAAGAGCTGGCTATTCCTACCGCATTTTTTTCTTCAGCTATTGATTCTACCCCTTTTATCTTACCCTGAAGACCTGCCAGAGTAGAAACCTCGGCATAATTTCCTCTAACTATATCAATTTTTATCTTTTCTTGCAAACGAAAGGCACTTTCGGTACGCAGGCTGGTTGCCCCTGCTCCCACCGGATCAAGTATCACTGGTATTCCTAGAGCATTCGCCTCTTCCCCCGCGGCAATCATCGAATCAATTTGCGCGGGGGTCAAAGTTCCAATATTTAATACTAAGGCCGCTGCTGCCCTTACCATTTCTCTTACCTCTTCCTGAGCATGAGCCATTATAGGTAGACCACCCATAGCCAAAATAATATTGGCTGAATCATTCATCGCTACCGCATTGGTAATATTATGAATTAAAGGTTTTTCTCGATGAATTTTTTCCATCAGCTCAAATATTTTTCCCCCTAAATTTATCGGGCTAAAATTTATTTTTCTCTTCATTTTTTACCTCTTTTCTAATTTTCATCAACACCCCATATAAGCTACCGGCTATTACCATACTCGGTATCGATGAACCTATCCATAGCCCATATTTTATGCCTTGTTGATATAATACTACCCCAATTACCCAAGAGATAATTGCCCTTATATTTACTCCTTGGTAATACCAATATTTACCCTTTTTATAAATATCTTCCACTAAATATTTTCTTTGGCGAAGGATAAAGTAGTCAACTAACACCACCCCAAAGAGAGGACAGAACATTGCTCCAATAAAAAGTAGAAAATTTTCATACTGTTCTATAGGAAATATTAGCGCTACCAAAGTACCTAAAACTCCTCCTATAATAATTCCTCTCCTCTCTTCTAACTGAGGGAAAATATTTAGAGCGGAAACAGCCGTAGAATAAATATCTAAAAAAGTAGTAGTAAAGGTAGAAAATAGGACTATTACCAAAGCAGCAATCCCCCACCCCAAATTTAAAAGCAAAGAAATGGGGTCAGCACTACCAGTAGCAAGAGCTGCAGAAAGGCCAATAAAATACATCCAGGAACTAACCACAAAGTATCCTAACCAGGTACCCCAGAAGCTGGAACAAGTACTTTTAGCAAACCTCGAATAATCTGCTACCAAAGATAACCAAGAAATGGGCATAGCTATTACCAGATCTAATCCCGTAGCCAAAGATAGCTCACTGGTAGAGGGAATCTGGGCTAATTCTGCAAAACTATGTTCCTGAAAAATTACATAAGTCATTACTACAGATAATAAAAGTAAGGCGGATACAGAGATACGATGAAGCCACTTCCAGGTATTATGGCCAAAGAAAGCCCATAAAGTAGTGATTATTCCAAGAAGGATTACCCAAAGCTTAAAATTAGAATAACCCCACAGTTTTTGGCTAATTATTTCTGCTGACCTTGCCCCCATAATAAGCATGATGGCAGTCCAACCGAGAAGTTGAACCACATTTAAAAAAGCCGGTAAATAAGAACCTCTATTGCCAAAGGAAGGCCGAACCGAGACCATAGAAGGTATACCTTGTTCGCTCCCAATTACCCCCGCCAGGGCAAGGGGAGTATTACCAAGGATATGTCCTGCTAAAATAGCTAAAATCCCGCCCACCAAACCCAGAGGAACAAGGATCCCACCAGCTAAAATCTCCGCCAGAGAAATAGCTGCTCCACTCCACAAGAGTAAAAAATCTATTCCCGCTAAATTTCTTTCTTCTTTTTTAATCGGTTTTATTCCATTTGCCATTATACTGTATCCCCCTATTTTATTTCCACCAACTTAGAGGCCCCTGTGGCACGCAAGACCCGCAAAACTAAATATCCTAATAGGCAACCAGGTACAGAACTGGCTAAAAAAGCTATTTGGAAGGCAAAAAAGGACATACTCTCTCCTATCCAGGGAGAAACAATAAAAGCACTTATTGCTGCCCCTATTACACCGGTACCTAAAGGTTCAGTGAAGGCAGCATAATCTTTGGGCCAGAAATGATGGGCTATCCCTACTACTAATGCCCCCGGTATCCCTCCGGGAAAGGCAAAGATAGTCCCCGTTCCTAACATATTTCTAATTAGGCCAGCAATAAGGGCTACCACCGAAGCATACCAGGGACCCAGTAATACGCCAGAGACCGCATTTATAGCGTGTTGGACGGGGAAACATTTAGTAAGACCAACGGGGAAATAAATTCCTGATAAAATAACCGTAATAGCCGCAAATAAGCCGGTCAAAATAATTTTTCTTAAAAAATATTTTCTTCCCATATTAGTCGCTCCTTTAATCATTTCTACCTAATAATCTTTCTTTGTTCTCCTTCTTAAGATATTCCAGGGGGGGATAATTCCCCTATTTAGAGGAGTGTCCCCCCTTGTAAAACCATGAAATAGCCTCTTCTTCTGAAGAGAAAAGGTTAGAGTGAGAGCTTATTTTCTGAATTAAAAATAAAAAAACCATAGACCTGATCTTTACCGATCAAAATCTATGGTTTAAAACAATAATTCAAAATAAAAGATTATGACTTTATTTCCCTACGCTGGTATTGTCCAGATCAGGTTCTAAGGGTCTGTTTATTAAAAACACTCTCAGCTTTAATAAGCTCCCCCATAACTTTATTCTATTTTTTCTTTTTTTCTATTTTTTTATTTCTTACTCTATTCCTTTTATCTTATTATCTATCTCTATACTGAACTAATCTCTACTAATTTCTAAATCTAAAAGCAGCTGGCTCATTTTTTATTAGGATACGACTTTGTCAAAGCTAAAATTTGCTATTATTTTTATTTTAGTTTAGTACTTCCGATATTCACTTCTTGGTCTTTGGGTCTGCGGACGAGCTTCATCAATCTTTAAGGGACGACCTTCGAAATCGGCGTTGTTCAAAGCTTCTTTGGCTTTTTCAGCTTCTTCCGAAGAAGACATCTCTACAAATCCGAAACCTTTGCCTTCGATAATGTTGACACTCTTAACTTCACCATACTTAGAAAATAACTTTTTCAATTCTTCATTAGTCACTGAATATTTAAGATTGCCCACATATAATTTGTTACCTTCCATGCTTTCTATACCTCCTTTTCGTTATTATTTCTCCCTGGTCTAATAACGTTTCTTTAGGAGGTAGAAATAAATCATGACTCTTACCTCTTTACCGATAACATTATTAAAACGCTAGAGACCCCTCATAAACAATCTGTTTGCAGAGGACTTAATTGATTGTTTTTAGCATCTCTTTTGAGTAAAATTACCAGCCGCTTTATCTATGCTTTTATATTTTACTCAATTTCCAACTTTTGTCAATATTTTTTTTTGGACGTTTGTCCAGGATCTATTATACCATTTATAAATTATGATTACGTTGGTTATATCAAGCGGACTGCTCTATTATGCCTGGGGTCATCTACTAGCTAAGAAGGAGTTATGGGGATAAGAGAAAGGATCGTCTTTACCGCTGATCAGGGAGAAGAGCGATACCACATTAGAATGCCAATAATGTTAGATAAAGTATCAGTAGAGACGGAGAGCTGGAGTGGATACCAGGTCCTTCTTTAAGAATAAAAGATAATTCCTGCCAAAGCAGACAAGGCGAGGAGGAGAATAGGGTGAACCTTCCTCGTGAGTAGCAAGATAAAGGCCCCTACTAAAATTAGGATGCTAGTCTTATCCGTGAGCACTGAACCTCCCATAATAAAGGCAGTGGCAATAATCAGTCCGATAATTACTGGTCCTAAAATCTTTAGAACTAGATTTATAAAATTAAACCCTTTTAATTGCTGAAAAAAATAGGCTAATAGTAAGACCAGAACAAAAGAAGGAGTAATTACTCCCAGGGTAGCAATCAAAGCCCCGGAGAAATTGGCTATTCTATAGCCGACAAAGGTAGCGCTATTTATAGCAATTGGTCCCGGAGTTATTTCGGCAATAGCAATGATATCAATAAATTCTTTGGCAGTGAGCCAACGGTGTTCTTCTAATTCCTTTTGAATTAAAGCAATCATAGTATAGCCACCTCCAAACCCCCAAAGACCGATCTTGAAAAAGGTTAAATAAAGACTCACTAACAGTTTACCCATCATATTCCCTTACGGCTTCTTTTGCCCTTCTTATACCCCATTTTTAAATTTCTCTCCTTCATTCTTTATCTTATTANNTTTTATTATTTTACATTACTAACTAGATAATATAAAACTCCTGCAATGATAGATATAGCGATTAAGGCTGCTGGATTGATCTGAAACCATACTCGGAAGAAAAAAATTAGGAGGAAGAATAGGATTAAAAAGGGGGACCACTTAATACTCTTAGCTAAATCTAGGCCCGCATAAAGAATCAAACCAATTACCGCCGGTCTTATACCTTGAAAAGCCTTAGCAATAATCTCATAATTACTAAATCGAGGAAAATAAACAGCAATGAGTAAAATAATTAAAAACGAAGGGAGAACCACACCAAGTACTGCCATCACTGCTCCCCGGCTACCAGCTAAATTATAACCAAAAAATATCGATAAATTAACGGCTACTGCCCCTGGTGCTGACTGGGTAACTGCCAGGGCCTCGATAAATTTTTTTTCCTCGATCCACTGGTGTTTATCTACTATTTCTCTTTTTATTAAAGGGATCATGGCATATCCTCCCCCCAAAGTAAAAAGTCCAATCTTAAAAAAAGTAATAAATAAAGTAAACATATTTTTGATATTTCTTTCCATGAAACAATCCTCGTTTTTAAAGAAAATGGGTTACCTTACCAAATTACCAGTCAAGTTTGGCAAATATCGTTCTTTCACTTCCTACTTCCCCTTTTTGGTTACCCGGTTAACTGCAGGTTATGAGCCGAAGGAAAACCGTAGGATTGAAAAAAGTCAAATACAGGTAAGTAGGTAAGAAAGTTTATTTTATTTCCTTTTTTAATCTTAAGAACAAAGGTATAGATATTATTTCCAGGCAAATTAGTATGAATATCATCAAAGGAATAGAGATATCATACAGATATCCTGTAAAAGCACTCCCTACAAATAAAGCAAAACCATAAATTACGTTGAAAATACCATATCCTGTACCCCTCTTGTTTATTAAAGTGATATCGGCGATGGCTGCTTTCATTATGGTTTCATGCGCGCCCATAACCACCCCCCAGAGGAATATACCTGCTAAGATCAGGGTAACATTAAACGATAATACCAGGGGGATTAACCCAGCAGTCAGGATAGGTATCATAATTAAAATCAATAACCCGGCTTTTTCATCGTTATGTTTTAGTTTTAATTGATCATACCTTTTTCCAATAATTATCCCACACACGGCATCTACCATCATAGCCATGGCATAAAAAAGGGGGATCTGGGTATCCGAAACCAAGCCTTTTACTTTAAGATGATAGCCGATAATGGCAAAATTAATGAAACCAAGGGTAGTAACGAAGGTAAAGAGGGAATATAACCAGAATACTTTGTGAAGCTTCTTTGCTTCCGTTTCTTTAATTTCATTTTCTTCCAGCTCCTCGGGAGTTTTCACTTTGGAGTAGGCAATAAATAAAACTACCATTAAAATTACTAAAGGTAACCAAAAATAGCTGTAGCCCAAATGATAATCGGCTATGGTTTTATCTTTCGAACCGATACTCGCAAAAACCAAGGTGAAGATCAGGGGACCGATGATGGCCCCAATTTGGTCAAGAAATTCCGCTACTCCAAAACCTAAACCCGTTCCCACCTGTTTAGTGGCATGAGATAAAATAGTATCTTTAGCCGGGGTTCTCAATCCTTTGCCTATTCTTTCTAAAACAATGAAGAAGGCGGCAAGTTGCCAATACTCAGATAAAGCTAAGAGAGGCACAGAAATAAGTAGGCTATATCCGAAGATGGTAAAAAACCAGTAAGCTTTCGTTTTATCAGAAAAATAACCAGATAACAAACGGATAGCGTAGCCGAGTAGTTCACCAATTCCCACTACTAACCCCACTATTGCCGCATTCGCCCCGAGAGTGCTTAGATAAGGACCATTAACACTCCGTGCCCCTTCATAGATAATGTCCCCCAGAAGACTTATCAAACCAAAAAGGAGTATCAAAAGTATTGCTTTCCTCTTGTTTTCGCTAAACTTGTTAAGATAGTTCTTCAAGATAATTAGCTCCTTCCATTTCTATAATAGGTTATATCTAATTTATAGTTACCTTTCTATTTTGGCCAATATGTAGCCCGAGCAAAAAAGAGGAAGTTCAAAGTAGAAATTTATATCTTCTTTAAATCCCTCGGTTCTTTAATCATTTAATCAGCTGAAAAAGTCTTTATGGCTTCCTCAAGTGGCCAATATTCCATATCTACTGCCTCTGCTACTGCCTGGCAAGTTACTTTCCCTTCGTAGGTATTCAATCCTAAAAGAAGAGCTCTGTTTTCTTTTAAAGCTTTTTTATAACCTTGATTAGCAATTTGCAGTATATAAGGTAAGGTTACGTTAGTTAAAGCATAAGTAGAGGTATGAGCTACCGCTCCTGGCATATTAGCCACGGAATAATGGATAACATCATACTTTACAAATATGGGATTATCATGAGTAGTAGGATAGGTGTTTTCTACACATCCACCTTGATCGATAGCCACATCTACTATAACCGATCCCGGCTTCATTTCTTTAATCATATCTTCAGTAATTAACTTAGGAGCTTTTGCCCCGGGAATTAATACCGCCCCCACCACTAAATCAGCGTCTTTAGTTTCCCTGGAAAGGTTATATTGATTAGACATTAAAGTTTTAAGTCTTCCTTGAAAAAGATCATCCAAATAAGCCATTCGGGAAGCACTAATCTCCATAACTACTACTTCCGCCCCTAAACCCAGAGCCATCCTGGCCGCATTTAACCCTACTACTCCACCACCAACGATTACTACTTTACCTGGTCTAACTCCCGGAACACCACCTAAGAGCACTCCACTTCCCCCTTGGGGCTTCTCTAAGAAATGGGCACCTGCTTGTATCGATAATCTTCCTGCTACTTCGCTCATCGGAGTTAAAAGAGGTAAAGAGCCATCTTCTAATTGTATAGTTTCGTAAGCAATAGCAATTACCTTTTTTTTTACCAACGCCTCAGTTAAAGGTTTATTAGCAGCTAAATGTAAGTAAGTAAACAGAATCTGACCTGGCCTTAGATAGTCATATTCTTCTTTAAGTGGTTCTTTAACCTTTATAATTATATCAGATTTACCAAATATATCTTTAGCTTCTGCAATTATTTCAGCTCCTACACTAATATAATCTTCATCTGGAATAGCGCTTCCTAATCCCGCACCCTTTTCTATTATAACTTTATGACCACCATCTATCAGAGATTTAACGCCAGCAGGAGTAATGGCTACTCTATATTCGTTATTTTTAATTTCCTTTGGTACTCCTATAAGCATTATTTGATCCTCCTTATTTATAATAAATAAATTATTTTTATCCTCTCACAATAATTTTACGAAACAAAGTCAGCTGAATATAACTTTAAAATTTACCCTACCTTAACAAACCCGTCCTTCGGTTAAACTCTTCAATCAGTTTATCTATCTCCCCTGTCTGGCGGTGGATACTTCCCCAGTAATTCTCGTAATCGTACCATTGGGCCTTTAGCTCCTCTAGGTCTTTCCCCTGCTGTTCTATCCAGGTAAAGTATTTGAGGTTATGAATCCTTTTGCGATCGGGGTAGGTCAATTCCTGGAGGTAATCGGTGGTAAGGGCCTGAAGGTGACGGTGAAAATCGATAGCCGCCTCCTCTTTGGTATAAGGGCCATACTCTTCTTCTAGTTCTTCTAAGCGGGAACCATAAAGTTCCATAGAATCGGTAAAGACGGTTAAGATAATATCTCTTGCGGTAAGTTCATAATAGCGGGCAAATTTGACAGCCATTAGTAGATTGGCTACACTGGAGATCCCCATTAGAGGTAGGCTCTCGATGGTCTCTTCCGGGATCTTCTTCTCCTTAAGGTAGGCCTTACCGGCCGGTTCGTTAAAGAGACGGATAAGACTCATGACGTCCCGGTCATCAATAGCTATTACCAGATCGGTATTCTTAACGTTATGGATCCAGGGGATGTGTTTATCCCCGATACCTTCGATCCGATGGGCCCCAAAACCATTGGCTAACATGGTGGGACACTGGAGGGCCTCACCGGCGGCTATCTTGCTTTCCGGGTAGAGTTCTTTTAAGTAGTCTCCACAACCTAGGGTACCGGCCGAACCGGTGGTAAGCACCACACCGGCGTAATGGTCTTTAGAATTCATTACTTGAGATAGGACTTCTTCCATAGCCTGACCGGTAACCTCATAATGCCAGAGGTGATTACCCAGCTCCTCAAACTGATTAAAGACTACTACATTATCCCGGGTCTTCTTCAGTTCCCAGGTCTTATCAAAGATCTCTTTTACGTTGCTCTCGGTCCCGGGGGTGGCGATTACCTCTCCAGCTACCTGAGATAACCACTGGAAACGTTCTTTACTCATCCCCTCCGGGAGGATGGCAATCGACTGGCAGGAGAGGAGGGCAGCATTACCAGTAGAAGCACAGGTTACTATCTCTTCCCCTAATTCCTGGGCTTTCACTACAGCCAGGGCAGATGGTCTATCTTTTAAGGAGGCAGTGGGATTTCTTCCGTCATCTTTGATCCAGAAATTCGGCATCCCTAAATCTTCTCTTATTCTTTTTGCCTCATATAAGGGAGTCCAACCAACTTTTAACGGCCCTATTTTAGTAGGGTCATCGACAGGTAAAAGGGGTAAATATCTCCAGATGGAAAATTCCTTATTTCTTCCGAGAATACCCGGATTAAAATCCTTTTTTATCCCGGTGTAATCATTAATAACTTCTAAAATGCCCTCATCTCCACATTGAGGACAATTATATTTTACTTCCTTAGAAGTATATTCTTTTCCACATAATAAACATTTTAATTTCTTTACACAACTCATATTCTTCTCCTTTTTCTCTCCAGCCTATGGTTTCTATCCTTCTTCTAAGGTGTTAGTATTCCCCTCAGTTATTTAGGGTAATTAAGGCCAACTAAAGATAATTAGATACATAAATTATCGGTATGGTTACATACATCGCTGCCGCCTTAACCAGCTCTTTCTTCCAGGTCTTTTCATTGGGCACGTGGGCCTGGTCTTCCTGCCCTGGTCCAAATCCAACACAGGGAATATCATATCTTCCCATGATGGATACCCCATTGGTAGAAAAGGCCCATTTACCGATCAAAGGTTCTTCTCCGAATAAGCCTTTATGGACCTCTACCAAGGTCTGACAAACCGGGTGTTCTTCCTCTAAAACCCAGGTAGGAAAATAATTTTGAGCAGGGTAGACTAGCCCGGTATAGGAAGGATAAGCATAACTATACACGGACGCTTCAGCACCAGCCCCTTTAACTGAGGCCAAACCTTTTATTTGCTCTAGGGCCTCCTCCCACGTTTCACCAGTTACTAATCTTCTATCAATAGAGATAGTACATTTATCCGGGATGGAACAGCGAGAAGGAGATTCAGAGAAGATTTCAGTAACTGCCAAACTCCCTTTCCCTAAAAAATTATCCTCTTTAAGGTTCTTATTCAATTCTGATAACTCTTTTAATATAGGGGTCATCTTATAGATGGCATTATCCCCCTTCTCCGGTACCGAACCATGACAACTTATTCCTTCGGTAGTTACTTTTATTTCCATCCTTCCCCTTTGTCCCCTACATATTTTGCCACTGGTAGGTTCGGTAATAACTACAAATTCTGGTTTAATCTTTTCTTCTTGGATGAGGTATTGCCAGCAAAGTCCATCACAATCTTCTTCTTGAACAGTTCCGGTAACTAGTAAGGTATAATCATCTTCCAGATGGAGTTCTTTAATTATTTTACCAGCATATACCAGTGAGGCCATTCCACCTTTTTGATCACTTGCCCCTCTGCCAAAAACTATTTCTTCATCTTCATATCCCTCGTAAGGATCATATTCCCATAATTTTTCTTCTCCCACTCCTACAGTATCTACATGGGCATCCATAGCGATTAAATGTTTTCCCTCACCGATATAGCCTAAAATATTCCCCATGGGATCTATTCGCACCTGATCAAATCCCACCTTGGTCATCTCTTCTTTTATTCTTAAAATGATTTCTTTCTCCTGACCGCTCCTACTAGGGATAGCAATCATCTCTCTTAAGAATTTGGACATATCGGGTTTATATTCCTCGGCTTTTTCTAACACCTTCTTATAATTTAAATTCATAGTTTGTCACCTCTCTCCTAGAATTTATCCTTAATATTTATTTTCAACGTTTCTTGATAGGTAAGAAGTAAGCCTCCAAGCAATAGTATTCTGTTTTTTTTGGCTGGCTGCGCAGCGAATGAAAGCTCGTCTTGCCCCTTGTATCTTCGAGCGTTACTACAATTTTTGGTTTACTTATTTTAGTTTACTTACCTAGAGGGTATAATCATAGCTCTTCTCTACCCCTCCTATTCCCGCTGTTCACTTTTGACACTGGATAAGCCGAATATCCCCAGTACTATTATACCGAACCCTAATAATTGATAGAAGTCAGGGACCTCTTTTAAGATCAAACGGGCTAAGAGGATAGAAAAGGCGGGATAAGCAGAAATTAAAGCTACCGCTTTGGATAAATTCAATTTCTGAAGAACTTTGTACCAGAGAGTGTGTTGCAAAGCAAAGCCGATAATCCCCTGGAATAATAATAACCACCATATTTCCTTAATAGCTGCCAGTCCACCTTCCATTCTAAATCCCACCAGAATATTAAGAATTAATAAAAAAATGCCTCCAAAGAAAGTCCTGGCGGTAGCAATGAGCTGAGGGGTAATCTCTTTAGAGGTAGTCAGCAACTTCTTACTAAAAAAATGAGCTATCTGCCAGCAAAGGGGAGTTAATAAAACCAGTAAATCACCCCAATTTATCTTGAATTCTTCTCTATATAATATTACCACTAAGGTCCCCCATATAATTATCAAGGTAAAAAATATCTGTTTAAAAGTAATTTTTTCCTTTAAGAAGAGATAACCGATAAGGAGGGCATATAAGGGCTCTACCTGCAAGAGGATAGAGGAGTTAATTCCGCTGGTGAGAGTAACTCCTACAAAAAAACAGATATTGGAAAGGGTGGTACCGAAAAAACCGATCAATAACCAGAAAGGGAAATATCTTTTTTCTCCTAAGAGTCTCCACTTTCCTTGAATGATGGCTAATAGCAGAAGAAAGATACCGGCTATTAAACTGCTTAAGGTGGCAAAGAGTAAGGGATTCATTAAGCCAGTCCCATACTTGGTAATAACTGGTAAGGTCCCGGCGATAAAAATAGTAACGATTACTAAAATAATTCCCTCTTTTTCCTGCTGTTCCAAGATAGTCACCTGGATTAAATTAGACATTTTAAATGTAAATCTATAGTGAATAGTTGTTGGTATTTGGTTAGCGATTAGCCGGCTAACTCTTCACTGGTTACCTGTATTACTTGTACCAAGAAGGGCAGAGCTGACTTTGGATTGGATAAGTTTCGAATCGGTAAAATCGATTAGAACTTTTTCTGCCCCAAAACTTTTACTTAAAGTCTCCAGAGTTTGACGAGCAGAATTTTGTACTTCCGAACGCATTTTCTGGACTAAATTTTCCGCCATTTGAGTGGCTTGTGCTTTGGCTTCTTCGACCAGTAAATTTTTATCTTCTTCATTGAACCCCGAGCCAAAGGCCCGATTCACCAGGTCAGGCAATAACCAGGGGAGAAATTTAGCATTCTGTTCGTCATAAAAACTAATATCCCTGATGTGAACTTCGTAAAAACAGGGAGGCATCTTTAAACGATATCTCTTCTCCCCTTGTTCCTCAATTACAAAGTCGGGGCTGCGCAAGTCATATCTAAAATCTATATCAAATTCGAAGATCATAGCCATCTTTTTAGTCGAAACTAACCATTGAAAATATCTTTTCCCTTTCTCTCCTAACCAGTGCTTGGAAGTGGTAACAATCTCTTTAGTAACCACTTTAAACACCACTAATTCCCCTACTGAGCGAAGTTGTTCCAGAGAAGCATAGAGGTTAATCTCTCTCCCTGGCGCCCGATATTTTAGTCTAAAAATTCCAAACAAAACAAATATAACCGCTGCTATAACAAAACCAATTAATCCAGAAATAAAACTTATCGGCATTTTGTCACCCTCCCCATCTATTATCTATCGAGTTTATTTTACTCCCTCCCCCTGCTCCCTCTCCTGCCCTTATTGCCTAAAAGGAAAGGTTTAAGATTATTGAAGATTAGTACCGGGAAGAGAGATATTGATATCTATATAGCTCATAATAATAACCCCGTTTAGCCAGCAATTGAGCATGGCTACCCACTTCTACAATTTTACCTTTCCGCATTACATATATTCTATCCACATCCTGAATGGTAGACAAGCGATGAGCAATGGCGATGCTACTTCTACCCTTCATAATCTTTTTTATAGCATCCTGAATAAGGGCTTCGGTTTCACTATCAATACTGCTGGTGGCTTCGTCAAGAATAAGTATTCGCGGCTCCCGAGCCAGGGCCCGCGCAAAGGCGAGGAGTTGCCTCTGACCGGTAGAAAGATTTGATCCTCCTTCAGAAACCATACTCTCATATTGTTTTTCCAATTTAGTGATAAAATTATGGGCATTAACATACTTAGCATACTCGAGCACTTGATGATCTTCTAACTCGTTATTAAGGGCAATATTATACTTGATATCGCCAGCAAATAAAAAGACATCCTGCAAAACTAATCCAAAATAGCTACGCAAAAACTTTAAATCCATATCCTTCAGGTTGACCCCATCAATCAAAATTTCCCCCTCGGTAGGATCATAGAATCTTAAGAGAAGATTTATTAGAGTGGTCTTCCCGGCCCCAGTTGCCCCGACAAAAGCCACTGCTTCATTAGGTTCAACTATAAAAGATACGTCTTCTATAACTTTTTCTCCTTTTTTATACTCAAAAGATACCTTTCTAAATTCTACTCTCCCCTCCTTTTTCTCCGGGTATTTAGGCTGTAGAGGCAAAGTTATCTTGTCCTTCTCTTCAAAGAGTAAGAATATTCTCTCCGCAGAGGCCATAGCCGATTGTAAGATATTGTACCTTTCCGAGAAATCGAAGATAGGCCTGAAAAGCATATGAATATAGGAGATAAAGGCAACCAGTACTCCCAGGGAAATCTCTCCTCCCCCTACTCCTTTCCCTCCAAAATATATTATAGCACCAAGACTAAGATAAGATAACACATCAATTAAGGGTCGGAATATGGCAAAAATCAACAGTTGATACATATTCGCTTTATAATAATCGAGGTTAATCTGGTTAAAACTATCTTCAAATCGGCTCTCTTGATTAAAAGTCTGAAGGAGTAAAATCCCGGATATGGTCTCAGATAAGAAGCTATTTACTTTAGCGAGGGCAATCCTTACTCTCCCATAGGCCTCCCGGGCATATTTCTGGAAGAGATAAAGAATGATTACCAGGATAGGTACCAGAGTAAATATTAACCCACTTAAACGAGGGGATAATCGGAACATTACTATTAGTAGACCAATAATCATAATAAGATCTTTAGCCGAATAGACAAAGACATCGGTAAACATCTCTCTTAAGGCATCAACGTCATTGGTTACCCGGGTTACTAATCTTCCTATAGGATTATGATTAAAAAAATTCAAAGAAAGAGAGAGTAAATGTTTTACCAGATCACTCCTTAAGTCATACATCACTCTCTCACTGACTACCGCCATCATCACTACCTGGAAGTAATTGAAGACAAAAGAGGCTAAAAGAAGCCCCAGATATAACAGGGCAAACAGTTTTACCCCCTGCAAATCACCAGCCCTTAAGATTTTAATCTTCTCTGCCGGAATCTTTTCCATCTCGGAAGAAGGGATCAAATTACCTTTATCTGTTTCGATAAAGGTAATTTGATATTGTTCCAGCAGCTTATCTTGCTCCACTTCGTCTCCCCTTTCTATCCTCAAATATTTTTCTGGTAAGATAAGGGCCTCCTTCTGCAATTCCTGATATTCCTCTTCACTCAGTAGATTAGAAGGGATAAAAAGAAGATCATCACTACTCAACCGATAAGCTTTATAGCCTTCGGTAATCTCTATAGTCCGTTCGGTAGGAACCAAGCTTAGATAACTCCTCTCCAGGTAACCATCCACCACCTGCCTGGTAATTAAAGGGAGGACCACCTGTATCCCACTTAGAACCAGGATAAGAAGAAATATGAGCAAAATCTTCCCCCCATAGGGCTTCCCGTATTGCCATAATTTAGCCAATATTTTTCTATCTAAACCGGAATATAGTTTTTCTTCTTCTTTCATCTTTTGATTTACTCTTTAATTCTTCGTTCTATTCACATTCTTTATTTTTTCTTAATCTTCAAGTTATATTCTATTCTTTATTCTTCATCCTTTATTCTTCCAGCTTCTGAATATTATAAATATTTTTATAGATGGCAGACTTTTTAAGCAGTTCCTGGTGTGTCCCGCTACTTTCTATTCTCCCCTCATCCAGTACAAAGATATTATCGGCCCTTATAAAAGAAGAAAGGCGGTGGGAGATGATGATAGTAGTAATCCCCTGAGAATAATCTTCCAAATTCCTGATAATCTCCTTTTCGGTATTAGTGTCTACGGCACTTAGAGCATCATCTAGGATAAGAAGGCGGGGTTTTCTAATAATCGCCCGGGCGAGACACAATCTCTGTTTTTGCCCCCCTGATAAAGTTACCCCCTTCTCCCCTACCACCGTTTTATACTGCTCTTTTAACTCTCTAATCTCCTGGTGTATAGCCGCCACTCGGCAAGCCTCGATTACCTCTTCTAAGGTAGCCTCAGGCTTACCAAACCTCACATTATCTTCTATAGTTTCCGAAAAGAGAAAAGAATCCTGCGGGACATAGCCGATACTATCCCTTACTGCAGCAATCTTTATCTTTTTATAATCTAGAGAATCATAAAATATCTTTCCTTTCTGTGGCTCAATAATTCTTAAAATCAATTTAGCGATGAGGCTCTTGCCAGAACCTATTTTCCCACAGATTCCTACATACTGTCCTTCCTTTATCTCCATATTTATATCCTCTAAAAAGGCCTGTCCATCATAAGAAAAGTAGATGCCTTCCAGTTTTATATTTCCTTTTAAGAGGCGATACTCAGCATAAGGGGCATCAACAATACTCGGTTTTTCCTCCAGAAGCTCCAGTAGACGCCGGTAAGAAGCATTACCTCGCTGGTAGATATTGGCTACCATTCCGATAGCCATCATTGGCCAGGCAATAATCCCCATATAAGAAAAGAAAGCCACCAATTCACCGGTAGTAAGTTCATTAAGGATCACCTGCTGTCCCCCTACCCAGAGGATTATTGCTATCCCCATCTCCGCAAACAAACCTATCAAGGGGTACATCGTCCCCCAAATTTTTACCAGCGAAATATTTTTCTCCAGATATTCCTGGCTTAACCTATCAAAATTCTTGGCTTCTGGTTCTTCCTGCTGGAAGGCCTGGATAATCTTTATACCTGAGATCATCTCCCGCACCTTTTCCGTTAACTGGGCAAAAGATTCCTGAACACTTTTAAATTTTTTAAATAATATCCGCATAAAAAACAAAGAAATAAGGGCAATTAGAGGAAGGGGAAGCAGGGCATAAAGGGTAAGCTTGACATTAAGAACTAACATAAAGATAAGAGTAGCCGAAAAAAGGAAGACGGCATCAAAGCCAGCAACAATCCCGAAAGCACAGGCATTCCTTACCGCAGTCATATCATTGGTCATATAAGCCATAATATCCCCGACCCTGGTCCTGCTAAAGAACGAATTAGAGAGGGTAAGTAGATGTTTAAAAAGCACGTTCTTAAAATCCATTTCGATAAAATGAGACATTCCGATAATTATCCTTCTCCAGAAAAATCTGAAGACCCCGATAGCCAGGGCTAAGGCGAAGATGGAGAGGGTGACTTTCCCCAGATAAGAATAATTATATCCGAAGGCAGAGTGGGAGGCAGTAATATAGTCTATAGCTTGCTGGACCAGACGGGGGGAAATGAGCTGGGCAAGATCCACTGCCACTAACATCAGGAACCCCCATAACATCTTCAGGGGGAATCTTTTATAATAAGAAAGGATAAATTTAATTAACATAGAGTAATAATATAATGTAAATACAAATATTGTCAATTTTACAATTTTAAGATAAGAAAGTAGGGAAGGGAATAGATGGGGAGTAATGGTATTTGCATTAAAGTAAAAAATTACGGTAAAATAAGTAAGAAGGGAGAAAAAAATCACAAAAAATAAATTAACCTTTAGCCTTATAGTCTTAGGGCTTCTCGGAGAAGCCCTAAGACTTAAACCTAAAAGCAGCGGGAGTTATCCTTCCACTACCTCTTTTATTTCGGGAACTTCTTTCTTTAAAGCCCTACCAATCCCGGTCCTTAAAGTCATCTGGCTCATCGGACAACCAAAGCAAGCCCCTCTTAATCTAACTTTTACTACGCCATCAGCGGTTACCTCTAGTAATTCCACGTCTCCGCCATCGGCTTGTAAGCTTGGTCTTATCTTTTCTAAGACCGCCTCTACCTTCTCCTTTAAGGTTCTTTTATCTTCCGCCATTTATATCCTCCTGTAAATTTCAATACATCTAGTGCTCCGTTAACTAAGGTAG